>URYX01000163.1 GCA_900552225.1 uncultured Oscillospiraceae bacterium
GTATAGCCCGTGATCGACGGCTCCAGGTCGCAGCGGAACCCGTCAATGCCGGTTTTCAGCGCAATCTCCACCGCATTGTTGATAAACCATTCCCGGCATTCCTCCACCGAGAAGTTGAACAGATAGCCGCCCCAGCCCTCGGAAAATACGCCGCTGCGCTGGAACCACGTCGGATGCTGCTCTACAAGTGAGCTGGTTTTGTCCACACCCCACGCCACAATGTCAAAGAAAATACGGATGTTGCGGCTGTGTGCCTCATCCACAAAGGCCTTGGCGGCGGCAAAGCCCGCCTCCCGATCGGCCGTTCCGGCGATTTTCCGGTCAATGCGGTCCGGCTCCTTGGCGCTATATCCGTTATTGAAGCCACTACGGTTTTCCTCCGTCCGTTCATACACGGGATTCAGCCACAGACCGTTGACGCCCATCTCCTGATAGTGATCCAGCACCCGGATTGCCCCGGCGAAATCCCCCGTCTCCGAGACGGATTCCACCCGGAGCTGTGCCATCACCAGGCTTTTCACCCAATCGGGTGTCCCCTTTTCGTCCACCGTGACCTGATCGTCCGGCACCCACCGCGGCATGAGATCGGCGTTGCTCAGCACTGCGGAGCCCTCCGCAGCCGCCGCGGCCGGCATCAGCATCAGGCAGACAGCCGCTCCGACAGCCGCCGCCCAGCGGGTCAGACGCCGTTTACTGCTCGTGTTCATCCGATGACTCCTCCTTTTCCTCAGGCGGCTGTGCGGCGGCCTTTTCACGGCGCCGCATCGCCACGGCCACGCCGCCCGTAGCGAGCAGGGCCGCCAGCAGCACGCCCGCGCAGGCAATCACCACCGTCGTGCCGACCGACGAGGCCTTTTCCGTATCGGCCGCCCTCGCCGCATCGGTCACGCTGCTCTCTCCCGCACGGGTCGTTGTCGTATCCCCCGCAGTGGTTTGATCGTTCTCCGTCGGCTCCGTCGCTTCATTCTCCGACCCGCCGCCGACCTTTTCAACCAGCAGAAGCAGGAGATCGTCATGCTGCGTTTCCACGTAAATCTCGGCAACCTCCTCCCGTGTCCCGCGGGCCATCTCACGGCCGCTGAACAGGTCGGTCACCACATACTCCTCGCTGCTGCCGATTCCCATCTCCTCAAACGGCACGTAAACCTTGAACCATGCCTTTTCGCCGTTGTTGTTGGGCACCACGATGATGCCCTTGCCTCCGGCGTAGCGGGCATAGCACTGCAGGTAGTTGCCGTCCACCTTGACCGCACAGATGTTGGTCTCGCGGTGGTTCTCCGGAAAATATTCAAACAGCTCGGGATACTGCCGCCGGATGCGGAGCATTCGCTTGACATCCTCAAAAAACTGCGCATTCTCCGGCTTCTCCTTGGCCGCCCAGTTGATCTCGTTGAAGAACAGCACGCCATTCGTGGAAATGTTGGTGGGGTTGTTCCACTCCTCACCGATAAACCAGAACGGAATAAAGGGGGCAAACAGCGCCTGATAGCCCATGCGCACCTTGCTTCCGCGCACCGTCGTCTGCAGCGAATCGTGAGAGGCCAGATTATAGGTATAATACCGCGCCAGTCCCCCCTGCCCCGCATCGGACAGGGCCTTATGTCCGATTCCGGTACCGCTTTTGATGCAGTCCACAATGTTGTTTTTCATGAAGTAGTTGCCGCTCTCCCAGGTTTTTCCCTCCACGAGATTCACGCCGATCTGCTCAAAGTCGTAGACACCGTCTATCCGCTTGTTGGTGATCTCGGACACGATGATGATCTTTCTCCCCCGCGCGTAGCAGCGGCGGCGTACCTCTTTCCAAAGGTCGTAGCCCGAGATTGAGGGCTCCAGATCGCAGCGGAACCCGTCCGCTCCGGATTTCATCAGGATATTCACGGCATTCTGAATATACCATTCGCGGCAGTCGGCATTGTCCAGATTGTAGCCGTAATTGCCCCACGAGTTGATAAACTCACCGTTGCGCTGAAACCATTCCGGATGCTGCGTCACCAGGGGACTGGTCTTATCCACGCCCCATACCACGATATCAAGCAGCACACGGATATTCCGCGCATGGGCCTCGTCCACAAACCGCCGGGCAGCGGCCCAGCCCTCCTCCTTGTCCTTGGTGCCGGCAATCCGCTCATCCACCATGTCCGGCTCGGTGGCCGCATACCCGTTGTTGATCGTGCGGCGGTTCTTGTCCGAGCGCTGATAAATTGGGTTCAGCCAGATTCCGTTGACGCCCATCTCCTGATAGTGATCCAGCACCTTGATAGCGCTGTCGAAATCACCGGCCTCGGAAACTGCCTCCACCCGGAACTGCGCCACAATCAGGCTCTTGACCCATTCCGGGGAATCCCCGTCCATGGCCACCTGATCGTCCGGCACCCACCGCGGCATCAGATCCGCATTGTTGATTTTTTCCACTTCTGCACCTCCGCTGAATTGAAATACACTGAAAAACAGAACTACACACAGAATTGCGCTGCATACCCGAAGCAATTTCACGGCTTTCCCTCTTTTCGCATATATTTGATCCGGATTTTCTCCAGTCCGAAGGGCACCAATGCATAATCCTCCTGCCAGGTGTGCTCCTTCGCAATGTCCGCGCTCACAAAATCCTCGAAGCCCTTCCGCCCCTTGAAGGTACTGGGGCCGACAAAGTTCGGCTCGCCCTTGACGTGGTGATGCGGGCCGAGCAGGTTGCGGTTGCTGCCGTACAGCAGAACCGAGACCGTGTTTTCTCCTTCGGAGAGCCAATCGGTCAGCTCCGTCTCATAGGGCGGGAAGGGCAGACTCGCCACCCATCTGCCGTTGACCGCCACGTCGCACAGCACGCCGTGGATGCGCTCCAGGCACAGCAGCACGCGGTCCTCCGACTTCATCACGGAGAACGTGTACCGCACCCTCCCGCGATAGAAGGGAAGCCCCTGCGTCGTCAGCTCATCGTGGCATTTCGGCCGGCGGGGAATCAGGCAAAACGCGGTGTTTTTCGCCATCAGGCAGTTGGCACTGCGTGTGATCTCCCCCGTTTCCACATCAAACCGGCCTCCGATATAGATATTTTCCACCTCGACGGGACGGCAGAAGCGGTTGCGCTCGGTTTCAAACACCTTGGACAAATCCGGATTGTTCAGAAGCTTGGGGATGCGGTAGGCCAGCACCACGCTGTTTTCACCCTCGCAGACCAGGTCGGTGATGTCCAGACGGCGAATGGCCTTGTCGATCCACCACCCGAGCTCCCGCTCCGGGCGCTTGCCGTTCACCCATACACCGCTGCAGTCCCCGAGCTCCGCCGCCAGCCAGACCGGCTGCCCGGAGATGCCCGCCGTCCGGAAGGTAAATTTCACCTTGACATCCGCAAAGGCCTCCTCCCGTCCGGCCGCCGCCTCGTAGATTTCGTCGTACAGCCGGATAACCGGGCGCGGGACGGAATACGGGCCGTCCCCGATGCAGAAGCTCGCATAATCGAGCAGCAGCGCGTTATCGTCACAGACCTCTACCCGGGCATCACGGACATAATCGGTGCGCAGCAGTCCGCTTTCTCCTCCGCGCTCCTCCCATCCGTTTTCCGCCCAGAACAGCAGGCTCTGCATCGGATGAAACAGAAAATCCACATAAGTATGCTCGGCATCGTATTCGGCACGCAGCGGCGTTTTCTGCAGCGTCCCGGGATCCACCTGCCAGATCCGCTTGTGCCCCTGAGCCACCAGCGTCAGCTCCCGCCGGTCACTCTCGTCGCTGTTCCACAGGTAAAGCCATACGCCGTCGCCCTCCATGCGGGTCTGCGCCGCGACATCCCGCGCAATACGCTCGCTGCCGCGCTCCCGGACAGACAGCGGACGTTCATAGTGGACAAAATCAAAATATTTCCGCAGGATTTCGCGCCGGTTCTGAATGTCCTTTCCCCGGATCTGTCGGTATTTGCCGTCAATCTCCGGCCCTCTCCGGCCGTTTTCCGCCGTGGGACGCTGATTCACGAACAGGATCGTGCCACCGGCCTCGGAAAATTCGTTCAGCAGCTGCAGCGTGTGACTCTCCAGCGAAATCGACTCGGCCACAATTACCGTGCGGTAGGGAATTTCTCCCACCCACAGGCAGTGATCCTCCACACGGGCGATAGTTTTCATCAGTTTTTCGTCCCCGATGTCGAAATTCACCTGAATGTCGATCAGATTCTCCACCAGCACGCGGAACTGGCCGGAGATGTCCATGATTTTGATTGGTGCATTTTCCGGGGTCCGGTAGGCGCACCACATACT
>URYX01000164.1 GCA_900552225.1 uncultured Oscillospiraceae bacterium
AAATAGGAGTTCGTCCAATACCTGTTTGGTGGAGGCGACGGGAGTCGAACCCGTGTCCGAAAACAGTTTGCCACAGCTTTCTCCGAGTGCATTTCGTCTTTTGGATTCCCCTCGCCGAACGCCGACGAACAGGCTTTCGACTACGGTAGCCGCCAAGTCATGACGGGGAGAGCGGCATCTTCCCGTTCACGTTCACCGCTAATCGACGCCTCTATCCGACCCGCGGTACTGTCGGGAGAGACGGCAGCCTAATTAGGCCGCGAGAGCAACAGAATTGTTGTCGTTTATTGTTTAAAGTTGCAGGTTTTTAAGCGGGCCCGCACCGCTACTCGCTTACCGTGACGCGCCATCCCCGTCGAAACCTTTACGCCCCCTTATATTGCGGCAATCGCTGCATCCTTTTTATTATATCCTCTTCCCGCACATTCTGTCAACGGCAAAATCCGAAGTTTTTGAAAACTTTACGTCCGCACACGCCTAAGCACCCGTTCTTTCCCCGAGCCTGCGGCCACCCGCTTCACGGATATCACCGGACAGTGTGTGCGCGAAAAGCGCGGGGAATCCGACAGGATGCCCCTGCGCTTCTGCGGTACAGCTGCACGGCGCGGAATAAGGCGCAAAGTCGGCTCCTCCTCCGCAGGTCCTATGCTTCCACATCGATAAAATTTTTATGCCGGAGTCCGCAGCTGCGGCATAACAGCGTCACCCAAATTCCGGTCAGCTTCCGATCGGTTCGGGCAATCGGCCCGGAGCACTCCGGATACTCGTAGCGAACCTCTACGGAAAAATCGCGTCCCTTGCATCGGTGGCACAGCACAGATTCTCCCTGCACCTCCGTGTCCGCCCACGTATCTTCGGCGGTGTTGCCGGAAAACACCGGAATGAACCGGCCGCAGCGGTTACAGCGCGCTGTCATGGCCAGCCATCCGTCGTTGGGGAACAGCAGCATACGGTCTCCCACTCCCTCCCGGATTTTTCCGGCGGCGTACACTTTAAAGCTGCTGGTGCCGCAGCAGGTCAGCAACCCTTCAATCCGCCGATATCCGCGGTCAAGGATTCGCCCGAGCTCTTCAATATGCGTTCTAAGTTTACAGGAAATCAATGGTGGTGCCCTCCTTCCAAATGTAGAAAAACACGGCCGTTTTTTCCGAAAAATGCAATTCCATTATACGTTTCTTTTCATATTTTGTCAATATTGTTTTTGTCAAAAAGTAGTCAAAAACAAAACAGTTTAGGAATAAAACAGACATATTCGCCATTTTTCGACAAAGAAAGCGGAAATTGGAAGGAAATGACGTTTTTCTTCCGATTTCCGCTCAGACGGCTCCAGCGTATATATCCGTACTCTCCCGCTTCAAAAGCGGAACAGTAGCTTCTGCATATTTTCGTCGTACAGATTTTCGCGGTTGGCCACTGCTACCGTCGTATATATAGCCTCCCCCGGCTCGGCCTCACCGCTGACCAGCTGGGCGGCATACTGAACTCCGAGGTACCCGATGGCAAACGGATTCTGCACAATCAGCGCATCCATTTCTCCCGTTTCGAGCATGCCGACCGACACGGTATTGGCATCAAAGCCGATTCCGTGTACCCGTCCGGCCGCGTAATTATCCGTCCCGATAAAGCGGCTGACCGCCGGGGAGCCGACCGCACTGTCGATAGCTACCACCCGTACTCCGCGCCGTGCCGCCTCCGTCACGGAGGCAGCCACGCGCTCGTAATCGATGGCCGACAGCACAATGGCGTCCGCCCCGTTTTCCACCGCCCGCTCGATCATGGCAATCTGAGTGGAATAGTCCTCCTCGCTGGCCGGGCCCTCAAAGCTGACCTCCACGTTATATTCGGTGGCGGCCGCACTCACACCGCTTTGCACACTGTACCAAAAATCCGAATCCGTCGCTTTGACGATTACGGCAATGCGCAGCCGATCGTTCTGCGCCGAGCTGCAGCCGCCGAGCGGCAGGCATGCGATTCCGAGGCAGCAGAGCAGCGCCAGCCTCCGTATCCCCTTACAATGCATAGTCCGCCTCCTTGGTGACCTTTGGGAGCCGCACGGTGACCGCCGTCCCCACATCCGGTTCGCTGCGGATTGTCAGACCGTACTTTTCCCCGAAATAAATCTGCAGCCGGTCATTGACGTTTTTCACGCCGATTCCCTGCGAGTCGCTGCGCTCCTTCTGCAGGATTTTCCGACACTGCTCCTCGGTCATTCCGACACCGTTGTCCTCCACCACAATCAGGATATCTCCGTCATCGTCGGGAGCCGTCATCGTCCGGATCACAATCTCCCCTTCGTCCACCATACGGTCGATCCCGTGGTAAATGGCGTTTTCGATCAGCGGCTGAATCGTGATTTTATGGCACAGATAGGCATTCAGCGACTCGTCCGTTTCAAAACGATAGGTAAACTGGTGGCGATAGCGGTAGCTTTGAATGATCAGATAGCTTCGGGCGTGCATCAGCTCATCGCGCAGCGGAATCAGCTCATGTCCGCGGCTGATGCTGATGCGGAACAGGCGGGCCAGCGCCCCGATCATCCGGACGGCATCCTCCGTATTGCCCTGTTCGCACATCCACTGGATGGAATCCAGCGTATTATACAGAAAATGCGGGTTGATCTGCGCCTGCAGCGCCTTCAGCTCGGTTTTGCGCAGCGCGGTCTGCTCCTCCCGAATCTGATCCAGGAGCCGATGAATCCGCTGTGCCATATGCGCAAAGGAATCGGAGAGCTCCTGCAGCTCGGTGACCGCCATATGCTCCGGCAGCGCAATCTGCTCCGGAGCCCGCTCCAACGCCTTCATCGCCTGCGTCAGCTCACGCACCGGAGCCGTCACCACCCGGGCATACAGCCACAGCACAATGCCGCTCACCGCCGCGCAGGACAGCGCCGAAATCAGCAGACACAGCAGAATCTGCTCGCGGCGCTCCACGGCAAGCTCCTCCGTATGACTGACACAGACCACCCGCCAGACAGAATCCGCGGTGTCCGATACCGCATAAATGGCATCCTGCTCCGTATAAATGCCCGCCCCCTGCGCGGCCGCCTTGCGGGAGGGCTCCTGCTTCAAGCCGGAAAACAGCAGCTGCTGCTGCGGATGATAGACCGCCTCGCCCGACGGAGCCGCCACATAGCAGTAGCCCTGCGGTCCGACTCCGACCCGGTCAATATACTGTGCCAGCTCGGAAAATCGGAAATCCATCGCCACATAGACGGATTCTCCGAACAGCCGGCTGGTCTGCCGCCGCGCAATGGTCACCACCCACGGGTATTGATTCTCAAACAGCGTCTGTACGTGCGGTGCCGAAACGGCATAGGGGCTCGCGCTCTCCATCAGCTCCCGATCAAACGACAGATTGCGGTAGACCGTCTGCTTCCGGTTTGAATTTCCCCCTGCACAGCCGAGCAGCCCGCCCTCCGTATCGTAAACCATGACGGCATAGACATTCGGCTCGGCCGCCGCCACTGCCTCCATTCCGGCCTGCCACTCCTCCGCGGAGAAGTAGGTATCCAGCATGGTGCAGATCCGGTCCAGCCGATCGGCTGCTCCTCTTAAGTAGTTGTCCACCGCAAGAGTGGCCTGACGCGCCGCCTGCTCCGCCGTAAGCTGCGCGTTGCGTTGCATCGTCCGACTGTAGACCGAGGCAAACACCGCCACGCATACCGTAGCCGCCGCCGTAACAGCCGCCGCCACCGCAAGCACGGTCAGCGTGGACAGATGCACCGACGGCAGTGGGGACCGCGGACGGCGTGTTGAGGATTTCATCATGCGTCACTCCTGTTGGTGCTGCGCACCCGGTTCGGGGACTCGCCGTAAAATTTCTTAAAGCAATAGCTGAAATAATGCTGGTCGCTGTAGCCGCACCGCTCGGACACCTCCAGAATCTTCATCGGCGTACACACCAGCATATCGTAGGCCGCCTGCATCCGGCGCTCGGTCAGAAGCGTGATAAAGTTTTTCTTCTTCGTCTTTTTAATCAGCGCGCTGAGATAGTTCGGGCTGACCGCCAGCTGATTGCTCACACTCGTCAGCGACAGCTCCTCATCCCCATACTGCTCGTCGATAATCTGCACCACACGGTCACACAGCACCTCCGAATCCCGGCGCTGCGTCCGGGCAATGATATCCCGCGCCTGCTCACAAAAGGCCAGCAGCTCCTCCCGCATCACCACCTCGCTGCTGTAGGAGGTCACCCGCGCCAGCAGCGGATTGGAGGCCATCAGCCGCGTCAGCT
>URYX01000165.1 GCA_900552225.1 uncultured Oscillospiraceae bacterium
CGCCCGCGTAGGAGCACCAGTTGCAGCAGAAGGCCACGATGGTGGGGGTCCAGTTGTTATTTACCTGCATATCGCGTCCACCTCCGCCATGATCTGTTTGTTCGAGAAGCCCTTGAGATCCATCGCGCCGGACATGCACGCGACGGTGCACGCGCCGCAGCCCTGACAGACCGCCGGGTTGACCTGCGCCACGCGCCGCACGAGCGTCGTGCGGTTCGGGCCTCGGAATTCTTTGTCAATGTACGTAATGGCGCCATACGGGCAGACCTTTTCACAGCTCGAGCAGCCGTTGCACATCATCTCGTCCGGCTGGGCCGTACACGGGTTGCAGGTCAGGCTGTCCTTGCACAGAAGGCCGATGACCTTCGCCGCCGCGGCGGACGCCTGCGCGACCGTCTCGGGGATATCCTTCGGCCCCTGGCACATACCGGACAGGAACACGCCTGCCGTCGGGCTTTCGACCGGACGGAGCTTCGGGTGCGCCTCGGTGAAGAAGTCGTTCGTGTCCATCGACGCGGTCAGCATCGTGGCGATGCTTCTGGCCGACTTGTCCGGCTCGATGGCCGCGGCCAGGACGACCATGTCGGCGTCGATATGGAGCTGGCGGTTATCGAGCAGATCGCTCGCCTGCACCTTCAGCTTGCCGCCCTCGGGGACGACCTTGCCGACCATGCCCTTGATGTAATGGACGCCGTATTCCTCGACGGCGCGGCGGTAGAACTCGTCAAAGTTCTTACCCGGTGTACGCACGTCAATATAGAAGACGTAGACCTCCGTGTCCGGGTATTTGTCGCGGATGAGCATGGCGTGCTTCGCCGTGTACATGCAGCAGATCTTCGAGCAGTATTCCTTGCCCTTTTCCGCACAGGCGGCACAGCGGGAGCCGACACACTGGACAAAGACGATGGTGTGCGGATGCTCGTGATCGGAGGGGCGGAGCAGTGTGCCGCCCGTGGGGCCGGCCGCGTTCATCAGGCGCTCCAGCTCCAGCGAGGTGATGACGTCCTTCGACTGTGAGTAGGCAAATTCGTCGAATTTTTCCATCGAAATGGGGTTGAAGCCAGTGGCCACGACGATGGCGCCGTAATCCTCCTCCACAAAGGTATCCTTTGCCTTGTAGTCGATGGCGCCCGCGCCGCAGACCTTGGAGCAGACACCGCATTTTCCGGTTTTCAGCATCATGCAGTGCTCGGGATCGATGGTGGCCACCTTCGGGACAGCCTGGGCAAAGGGAATGTAGATGGCATGGCGGTTATCCATGCCGAGATTGAACTCGTTGGGAATCTTTTTCTGGGGACATTTTTCGGTGCACAGGCCGCAGCCGGTGCAGACATCCTCCTTGACATAGCGCGCCTTGCGCTTGATGGTGACGTGGAAATTCCCCACAAAGCCCTTGACGGCCGTGACCTCGGAGTAGGAGAAAATGCGGATTTTGTCGTTCTGGGCGACGTCCACCATTTTCGGGGTGAGGATGCACGCGGCGCAGTCGAGGGTGGGGAAGGTCTTGTCGAGCTGTGCCATCTTGCCGCCGATGGTCGGCTTGGTTTCGACGATGTCCACGGGAAAGCCCGCGTCGGCAATGTCCAGCGCGGTCTGGATACCGGCAATGCCGCCGCCGATGACCAGTGCACGCTTGGTGACCGGGCTCTGGCCCGGCGTCAGCGGTGCATTGAGCTGCACCTTGGCCACGGCAGCCTTGGCGAGGATAATGGCCTTTTCGGTGCCAGTCGGCATATCCTTATGGACCCAGGAGCACTGCTCGCGGATGTTGGCGATTTCCACCATATAAGGATTCAGGCCCGCGGCCGCCGCCGTTTTGCGGAAGGTGGCCTCGTGCATCCGGGGAGAGCAGGAGCAGACCACGATGCCGGTGAGCTTATGCTCGGCCACCGCCTCGCGAATCATGTTCTGTCCCGCCTGGGAGCACATATACTGATAATCCGTGGAGAAAACCACTCCCGGCTCATGAGCGATGGCCTCGGCCACCGCCTTGACGTCTACCGTTCCGGCAATGTTGGTGCCGCAATGGCAGACAAAAACTCCGATTCTCTGCATGGCGTTTCTCCCTCCTTATTTGGCGTATTTGCGCAGAGCACTCATGACAGCCTGCTGCGGCATATCCTCGTCGATCCGGCCGGGGATATCGTCGGCCTTCAGATGGTTGGCGCCCTTTTCGCGGACGGCGCAGAGCCGCAGAGCTTCAATCAGCTTGGCCGGCTCGACGCCGCGGGGACAGCGCTCCACGCAGGCGAAGCAGGACAGACATTGATAGACGGAATCCGATTGCATCAGCGTCTCGATATCTCCGATCTCCACCATATAGACAAACTGGTGCGGATGGTATTCCATCTCGTCGTAGGAGGGACAGGTAGCGGAGCATTTGCCGCAGCGCATGCATTTCAGCGGGTTGACGCCGCTCATGCGCAGAATCTGTTCCTTTAGCCGTTCGGTTTTATTCTGCATGCGGATCCTCCTTTACGCCGAGCGCTTCGGCCAGCAGCTCGGTGAAGTAAATAACGGGAACGGGACTGCCGTTCTTGACCAAGTTGTACTTGCAGAGCGGGCAGGCCGTCACGATACCTTCCGCTCCGTGGGAGGCGGCATCCGTGCTGACGGCGCTGCTCTTTTTGCGGGCGGATTCGGCGTTTTCCAGTGCGATATAGCCGCCGCAGCACTCGTTGCGCTTGGCGTAGAGAACGGGCTCCGCTCCGAGGGCCCGGAGGAAATCCTCCAGAATCCGAGGATTCTCCGGGTCGTCCAGCTGCATCACCGGACTGGGACGCAGCAGCAGGCAGCCGTAATACGCCGCAATTTTCCGCCCGGTCAGCGGGTGAACCACCGCTTCGCGGAGCCGATCAAACCCGACCGTGTCCCGCAGCAGCTCCAGATAATGCAGCACCTGCGTTTCGCCGTGGTAGGGGGCGGCCGCGTCCTTGTCCTGTGCTATATAGCGGTTGACCCGGTCGGCAAAGACGGGGTCAGTCTGCATGGCGTGATTGGTTTGCTTGATGACATTGTGACAGGCGGAACATACCGTAACCAAAGGCTGCTGTGCGTCCCGGGCGGCGGCTAACGCGCGCACGCTCGGGAGCTTGGAGGCAATTTCGTCGGAGGCGCTGATAAACACGCCGCCGCAGCATTGCCAGTTTTCCGGCTCACAGAGCTCGATCCCGAGAACCTCCGCGCAGCGGCGCGCATAGCGATCCAGCTCCTTGGCTTTGGTACGGAGGGTACAGCCCGGAAAATAGCTGACTTTCATGGTTTACCTCCCATACAAAATCGGCATCACACCATCTGCTCGGGGTGGAATACCTCGTCAAATCGTTCGGCGGTCAGGAAGCCCAGCTCGACGCAGGCCTCCTTCAGAGAAATGTTGTCCTTGAAGGCTTTTTTGGCGGTCTTGGCCGCATTTTCGTAGCCGATGTAGGGGTTGAGCGCCGTCACCAGCATCAGCGAATTGTGCAGGTTGTGGTACATCTTGTCCCGATTGGCCGTGATGCCGACCGCGCAGTGGATGTCGAAGGAGACAATCGCCTCGGCCAGCAGCCGCGCGGACTGCAGGAAGTTGTAGATGCAGACCGGCATGAACACGTTCAGCTCGAAATTGCCCTGCGAGGCGGCCATCGACACGGCCACGTCGTTGCCCATGACCTGCACGGCGACCATCGTCACGGCCTCGCACTGGGTCGGGTTGACCTTGCCGGGCATGATGGACGAGCCGGGCTCGTTTTCGGGGATGAAGATCTCGCCGAGACCGTCGCGCGGGCCGGAGGCCAGCCAGCGCACGTCGTTGGCGATCTTCATCATGTCGGCGGCCAGCGCCTTCAGCGCGCCGTGCGCGAATACCAGCTCATCCTTGGAGGTCAGCGCATGGAATTTGTTGCCGGCCGTGACGAACGGCTTGCCGGTCAGGGCGGCTACCTTTTCCGCCACCAGCTCGGAGAAGCCGGCGGGAGCGTTCAGACCCGTGCCGACGGCGGTGCCGCCGAGCGCCAGCTCATGCAGCGGGCCGACCGCGAGCTTCAGCAGCTCCACGTCCCGCTCCAGACTGGAGCGCCAGCCGGAGATTTCCTGGCTGAACCGGATGGGGGTGGCATCCTGCAGATGGGTGCGGCCGGATTTGACGACGTCCCCGTTTTCCTTTTCCAGGCGGCGGAAGGTGGCAATCAGCTCCTCCACGGCGGGAATCAGCTTGTCCTCAATCGCCAGTACGGCGGAAATGTGCATGGC
>URYX01000166.1 GCA_900552225.1 uncultured Oscillospiraceae bacterium
GCTATGAGCTGCAGGCCGAGGAAATCGTGCTGGAGGGGGCCTCGACGGAGGATTACCCGCTGCAGCCGAAGCGGCATTCGCTCGAATACCTGCGGACGGTGGGACATCTGCGCCCGCGCACCCGTCTGTTTCAGGCGGTGTTCCGTGTGCGCCATCTGGCGGCGCACGCCATTCACAGCTATTTCCGCGAGCACAACTATCTGTATGTGCACACGCCGCTGATTACCGCCAACGACGGCGAGGGCGCGGGGGAGACCTTCCGCGTGACCACGCTGCCGCCGGAGGAGCTGCGCGGCCGTGATACGGACTACAGCAAGGATTTCTTCGGCCGCGAGACCTGTCTTGCGGTGACGGGGCAGCTGGAGGGCGAGATCTTCGCCATGGCCTACAAGCGTATCTACACCTTCGGGCCGACCTTCCGTGCCGAAAATTCCAACACCAAGACGCATGCGGCGGAGTTCTGGATGATTGAGCCGGAGATGGCGTTCTGCGACCTCGACGGGCTGATGCGGGTGGAGGAGGATTTCCTCAAATATATTCTCGCCTATGTGCTGCGCGAGGGAGAGGCGGAGCTGCACTATCTGGACTCGCTCGCCCCCGGACTGATCGGCAAGCTGCAGGCCGTGGTGGATTCCTCGGTGGCGCGCGTGGATTACCGCGATGCCATCGATATTCTGCAGAAATCGGGCGTGGATTTTGAGAACCGCGCCTATTACGGCGGAGATTTGGCCAAGGAGCATGAAAAATACCTGACCGATGTGCATTTCAAGTCGCCGGTGTTTGTGTGCAACTGGCCGAAGGAGATCAAGGCGTTTTATATGCGCGACAACGGCGACGGTACGGTGGCCGCGGTGGACCTGCTGGTTCCCGGTGCGGGCGAGCTGACCGGAGGCAGCCAGCGCGAGGAGCGCACCGAGCTGCTGGAGCGGAGAATGTGCGAGATCGGTATTTCCACCGAGGATCTCTATTGGTATCTGGAGCTGCGTAAGTTCGGCGGCTGCGTCCATTCCGGCTTCGGCATGGGCTTTGAGCGCCTGCTGATTTATCTCACGGGCGTGGAGAACATCCGCGATGTGCTGCCCTTCCCGCGGACGCCGGGAAGCTGTGATTTCTGATCGGAGAACGGATGTATGCGCGTGATAACCGGAACGGCCCGCGGACGGGCTCTGGTGACGCTTTCCGGACTGGAAACGCGTCCCACCGCCGACCGTGTCAAGCAGGCGCTGTTCAATATTCTGCAATCCGAGGTGGAGGGGCGGACGGTGCTGGATCTGTTCGCCGGCTCCGGCCAGCTCGGCATCGAGGCGCTGAGCCGCGGGGCTGTGCGGTGTGTCTTTGTGGATCAGAGCGCCGAGGCGGTGCGGGTGATCCGGCAGAACCTGAGGCAGACGCGGCTCGAGGAGCGGGCGCAGGTGCTGCAGAGTCCGGCGCAGGAGGCGCTGCGGCGGCTGCCCGGCGGCTTTGACCTGGCTCTGTTGGATCCGCCGTATGCGGCGGGACTGCTGCCGGCACTGCTTCCCGCCGTGGCGGAGCATATGAAGCCGACCGGGGTAATGGTCTGTGAGACCGACCGCGGCACCGAGCTTCCGGAGCGGGTCGGTGCGTTTGCGGCGGTGCGGCGGCAGGGCTACGGCCGCGCTCAGCTGTGGTTTTACCGCGCGGTGAAGGAGGAAACGGTATGAGAGTGGCAATTTGTCCCGGGAGCTTTGATCCCGTGACGCTCGGGCATATGGATATTATCACCCGTTCCACGAAGCTGTTTGACCGTGTCATCGTGGCGGTGATGACCAATGTCCATAAATCTCCGATGTTTACGACGGAGGAGCGGCTGGATTTTCTGCGGCGTGCCACCGCGCATCTGCCGCATGTCGAGGTGGTGGCCTACGACGGGCTGCTGGCGGATTTCTGCCGGGAGCAGCACGCGGCCGCCATCGTCAAGGGCCTGCGGGCCATGTCCGATTTTGAATATGAGTTTCAGATGGCTCTGACCAACCGACGGCTGAACGACGAGACGGAGACGGTGTTTCTGACCACCTCGGCGGATAAGATGTATCTGTCGTCCAGCCTTGTCAAGCAGATTGCCTCCTATGGCGGCGATATTTCGGAATTCGTTCCGCGGGAGATCGTGGAGGATATTACACGAAGGACAGAAAGGACGGCACCCTAAATGGCAGTAGAAGAATTGCTGGAACAGATCGACGATATGCTCGATAAGGCGTGGAACATTCCGTTTTCCGGGAAATGCTCCATCGACCCGGACAAGCTGCGCGATATCTTGGATGAGATTCGCGCCAATCTCCCCTCCGAGGTGCGTCAGGCCAAGGCCATCGTCTCCGACCGCTCGGATATTATTTCCACGGCGAAGGAGGAGGCGGAGAGCATTATCCGCAAGGCGGAGGAGCGCGCCCGGGCGATGGTGGCTCAGGAGGAGATCACCCGTCAGGCCCAGCAGAAGGCGACCGAGCTTCTGAATCAGTCGCAGCTGAAGTCCCGCGAAATGCGCAAGGGAGCCAGTGATTTTGCGGAGGATGTGCTGCGCAAAACGGAGGAGACGCTCGCGGCCCGGCTCGGGGAGGTGCGTCAGGCGCGTCAGGCGCTGCGTACACCGCCGCGGATCGACGTGGAGGAATAACCCCGCGAAGGGACTTCGCCTGCCTGTCGGCGGCCGGACAGTGACCGGACGCGGGCCGGGGCGAGGCCTGCGGAAGCTTTTTTAAGTGCCGCCTTCCGGAAAAGGGTATTGACAAGCGGGAAAAAACGGCCTATACTGTATAGCGGATTCTTTGGGGGCGGGGTGAAATTCCCCACCGGCGGTATAGCCCGCAACCCGCAGGCCGTAGGAAACGGCGTGCGGCCGATCCGGTGAAAGTCCGGAGCCGACAGTGAAGGCATTATGCCGAAGTCTGACAGGAGAAGAAGCCGTGTGGAGTTGCGCCGAAAGCCCCCGGGATCCGAGGGCTTTTTTCTATGCTGTTTTACTTATGGAGGCGAAGAAGTATGACTCGTTCGGATCCGACACAGAGTCGTCTGCTGCGCACGGTGCAGCTGGCGATGTTTGCGGCTATCGCGTATGCTCTGGCGGCAGCCGCACACTTTTTTATGCCGCCGCTCATTCCGGCGGCGCCGTTTTTGAAGTATGACCCCAAGGATGTGGCGGTCGCCATCGCGGCGTTTTTGTACGGCCCGCTGCCCGGTGCGCTGGTGTCGCTGCTGGTGTCGCTGCTGGAAATGTGGACGATCAGCAGCACGGGACTGATCGGCTGCGTGATGAATGTGCTGTCCACCGTGTGCTTTGTGTGCCCGGCGGCCTGGTGGTACAGCCGGCGCCGGAGGCTGTCATCGGCGGTGCTCGGACTGATTGTCGGTACGCTGCTGACGGCGGGGGTGATGGTGCTGTGGAATTATCTGCTCACCCCGCTCTATACCGGGATGCCGCGGGAGCAGATTGTCCCGCTGCTGCTGACGGCGTTTCTGCCGTTCAATCTGCTGAAGGGGGCCGCCAACGCGGCACTGACGCTGCTGCTGTATAAGCCGCTGCGCACGGCCCTGCAGAAGGCCCGGCTGCTGCCGGCCCCGGCCACGGAGACGGCCGTGCGGAAGCGCCCGGTCGGACTGTGGCTGCTCTGCGGGCTGGTGCTGGTGACCTGTGTACTGCTGGCTCTGTCGCTGGCGGGAATTTTCTGAACGGCGGTTCGGAGAGACCCGGACAGGGCATTCTATTGCTTGAGGAGGAATCGACATGGCTACATTGGAGGAGGAAGTGCGCCGCCGGCGCACCTTTGCCATTATTTCGCACCCGGACGCCGGTAAAACCACGCTGACCGAAAAATTCCTGCTGTACGGTGGGGCGATTGCCGCCGCCGGTATGGTCAAGGGCAAGAAGAACATGCGCCATGCCGTTTCCGACTGGATGGAGATTGAAAAGCAGCGCGGCATTTCGGTTACATCCTCGGTGCTGCAGTTCCCCTATCAGGGGTATTGCGTCAACATTCTGGATACGCCCGGTCACCAGGATTTTTCGGAGGATACCTACCGCACGCTGATGGCGGCCGATGCCGCCGTCATGGTCATCGACGCCTCCAAGGGCGTTGAGCGGCAGACCAAGAAGCTGTTCAAGGTCTGCGTGATGCGGCATATTCCGATTTTTACCTTTATCAACAAGATGGACCGCGAGGCGCGGGATCCGCTCTGTCTCTTATACA
>URYX01000167.1 GCA_900552225.1 uncultured Oscillospiraceae bacterium
AGCTTACAATGATAAGAGAAACGAGGAGATCGTTATGAACGATAAGCCCGAAGCCCTTTCCGGGGAAGAATCCGTCCCCTCCTTTGATGCCGACCTGGTCACCGTCATCGGCGAGGACGGAAAGCAGCACGAATTCGAGCTGCTCGATGCCATTGAAACCGAGGACGGCCGGTTCGTGGCGCTGGTGCCCGTCTATGAGGACCCGGCCGAGGAGCTGAACGACGCCGGAGAGCTGATTGTCCTGCAGGTCATCGAGGAGAACGGCGAGGAGCTGCTGGCCCCGATTGAGGACGAGACGCTGTTCGACGAGATTGCGGAGATTTTCGAGGACCGCCTCAACGAGCTGTACGAAATCGAGGACATGGAATCCCCGGCGGACGAAACCTGAAGTTCCTTCGGCTTCTCCGATCTTGCAGCGCGCTTCCTGCCCGGTGCGCGGACTGCCGCCTTTTAACCCTACTACGCTTTGTATTCGGGAGTCTGTCTCCGCCTGTAAGACAGCAGACCTCCCCGCTGCATTCTGCGGCGGGATGTTGGGAGCTACGGCGACGGCGGGCGGACACCCACCTGTTTCCGGTTTGGTAGCAGGTTATACCGGCGGCATTACGGCCGCTGTTTCTGCAGCCCGCCGCGGCTCTCGCGGCGGGCCTGAGTTTTTTATCCGCCGGACGGACAGCAAGCCGCCGGACGGATTTCCCTCCTCTCCCGCTCATGTTTCGTATGCCTCCCTCATATACTGAAAAGGGGTTCCGATTCTGTACAGAGAGAAGTGAGGGCCATGTTCGTTTGTTCCGTAAAAACCACCCGCCGGGAATTGGCGGCCGCGCTCGGCTGTCTTCTGCTGATTCTGACTCTGACGGTCGCCGTTCTGCTTCCCGAAAAATCCGTCTCCGTCTCCGTGCGCGCCGAGGACACCGGTCAGCAGCTCACCTATCTGCGCTCGCTCGGCTACCGGGCGGAGGAGACACCGCTCGCCATCGAGGAAATCCGCATTCCCGACACGCCGGACGACACCTTCAACGCGTATAACGCGCTGCAGCAGCAGGCCGGCTTCGACCTGACGGAATACGGCGGGCAGCGCGTCAAGCGGTTTTGCTACCGCATTGCCGATGAAAGCGGAAAGACGGGAACGGCTCATCTGTATATATGGCGCGGCCGGTTGGTCGGCGGGGATATTCAGCTCGAGGGAAAGGATACCGCGCCGCTGCAGAAGCGCGCCGTGCAGGAGGACTGACAGCGCCTCGGCGGGCAAAGCGCCGCCCCGCGGCCCCGCCGAAAAACCGATAAGTCCCGATTGCTTCATGGAATGTGAGGGAATGTATGAAGCTGCAGCGACTGGATAAACTGATAGCGACTCAGGCCGGCCTGACCCGCAGCGAGGCGGCCGCCGCCATCCGTCAGGGACGGGTGCGCGTCGGAGACGCTCTCTGCCGCGATGCCGCCCGCAAGCTGGATCCGCAGGCGGAGACCGTCAGTCTGGACGGCCGCGCGCTCACCTTCCGCGAGCATATCTGCCTGATGCTCAACAAGCCTGCAGGCCTGCTCTGCGTGTCCCGCGACCCGCACGTCCCCACCGTGACCGACCTGGTCCCCGCGGAGTGGAGACACCGCGGGCTGTCCCCTGCCGGCCGGCTGGACAAGGACAGCACCGGTCTCGTTCTGCTCACCGATGACGGCGACCTGTGCCACCGGATCATCACCCCGCATCACGAGGTCTGCAAGCGGTACCGTGTGCGGGTGGATGCCCCGGTCACTCCCGCAATCATAGAGGCCTTTGCCTCCGGCATCACTCTCAGCGACAGCACCGTATGCCGCCCCGCCGGACTGCGGCTGCTGGAGGACGGCCCGGAGCCGCTGACCGAGGTAGCCATCTGTGAGGGCCGCTACCATCAGATCAAGCGGATGTTCGGCACCTGCGGCTGCGGCGTGCTCTCTCTGGAGCGCACGGCCATCGGCAGTCTCCGGCTGGATCCCGCCCTGGCGGAAGGGGCCTGCCGCCTCATGACAGAGTCAGAAATTGCTTCCGTTTTTTTCCGGGACGCGGAGTACATGGCTAAATATTATCACTATTTAACAAACTGATTTCTGAAAATTCGTTGGATTTGGGTATGGTACTTTTCGCGAAAATCTGTTATAGTAATACATAGCAAATATCGGCGGTCAGCCATCGTTTCGGGTGGCTCTGTATTTTAGGAGGTCAATCTATGGCTAGTCTTTCTTTGAAGCACATTTACAAGAAGTATCCCGGTGGCGTCACCGCCGTCTCGGACTTTAACCTGGAGATTAAGGACAAGGAATTCATCATTCTTGTCGGCCCCTCCGGCTGCGGTAAGTCCACCACCCTGCGTATGATCGCGGGACTCGAGGAAATCACGGACGGCGAGCTGTATATCGGTGACCGCCTGGTCAATGATGTGGCCCCGAAGGACCGTGACATCGCGATGGTGTTCCAGAACTACGCTCTGTATCCGCATATGACGGTGTTCGAGAACATGGCGTTCGGTCTGAAGCTCCGCAAGACGCCGAAGGACGAGATTCGCCGCCGCGTCGAAGAAGCGGCCCGCATCCTCGACATCGAGCACCTGCTCGACCGTAAGCCGAAGGCTTTGTCCGGCGGTCAGCGTCAGCGTGTTGCCCTCGGTCGTGCCATCGTGCGTGAGCCGAAGGTCTTCCTGCTCGACGAGCCGCTGTCCAACCTGGACGCCAAGCTGCGTGCGCAGATGCGTACCGAGCTGTCCAAGCTGCATCAGAAGCTCGGCACCACCTTTATCTACGTTACCCACGATCAGACCGAAGCTATGACCATGGCCGACCGTATTGTCGTCATGAAGGACGGTCTGATTCAGCAGGTCGATTCTCCCCAGAAGCTGTATGACGTTCCCTGCAATACCTTCGTGGCCGGCTTTATCGGCAGCCCGCAGATGAACTTCGTCAACAGCGTTCTCATCAAGAAGGACGGCAAGTTCTACGTGCAGTTCGGCACGGAGGACACCAAGACGACCCGCGGTGTCAAGTATGACATCCCGCTGCCGGATTTCAAGAATGCCAAGGGCAATCTGGACGAGTATGTGGACAAAGAGGTCATCATGGGTATCCGTCCCGAGGACGTCCACGACGAGCCCCGTTTCATGGAGCTGCTGTCCGACTGCAAGGTCAAGGCCGATGTGGAAGTGACCGAGCTGATGGGTGCCGAGACGTTCCTGTACCTGAATGTGCAGAACGCCAGCTTTACCGCCCGTGTAGAGCCGACCTCGACCGCCCGTCCCGGCGACAACATCGATATTGTTCTGGACAACCGGAAGATTCACCTGTTCGACCCGGAGACCCAGACCACGATTTGCAACTGATTTCGACAAAACAAGCTCCGCTGCTTCAAGCGGAGCTTGTTTTTCTGTGTCTGCCTGTCTCGGCCCATGTCTCGGTTTTGGCGACAGCGCCCCGCGGTTTTTCTGCCGCCCGTGGCTCTCCGGCGCACTGGCCATCGCGGTAGTCGGTGCGCCCGCCTCCGACCGGAGCCTCCCCCTCCTTTTACGCCGCCGGTTTGTATTTGTTTTCATTTTTCTCCGGAATATTGGGCGCATAAAGTATATTTATACAAATTATCGAAAATTTAAACAAGACCAGTTGAAGTGTCGCCCGAATTGTGCTATAATGGCGGGAAAAGGAATTCCACAGGCCCTCCAAAGCGCACATCCGTACCGGAGCCTCCGGACGACGTTCTTTTTTTGTGTCCAAGCCCCCGGCGTCAGGGCCGCCGACGGCGCGTCCCGAGCCCCTGTCCTCCTGTTCTGCAGCCACTCACCCGCAACAACGCAAAGGAGCGTGAACAGCCATGAAAGCGATGGATCGGAAACTCATCTTGGAGGATGGCAGCACCTACTGCGGATACGGCTTCGGCAGCTATGCCGACCGGGTCTGCGAAATTGTGTTCAACACCTCCATGGTCGGCTATCAGGAGATTGTATCCGACCCCTCCTACACCGATCAGACGGTCGTGATGACCTATCCCCTGATCGGCAACTACGGAATCACCGACGATGATTTTGAGTGCAGAATCCCCAGCATCGGCGGCATGGTCGTCTACGATTACAACGATATGCCCTCCAAC
>URYX01000168.1 GCA_900552225.1 uncultured Oscillospiraceae bacterium
CACCCGGCCGCGCCCACCCGGCCGCACCCACCCGGCCGCGCCGCCCAGCCGCGTCCTCTCGGTCACGCTTGCTGGATCAAGCCCACTCGGCCTGTCGAAATTCTTCGACCGGAAACGGGAGGGCTTTTTCGTTTGAAAGCCGGAGAACACTGCCATGCTGCGGGGCGAAGGGCGCGGCAGACCGGGTAGGAATGTGTTCCGTTTCCGAAACAGAGGTGCCCGGATGGCTTTGCCGAAATCCGAACATGATTTGGACAAAAAAGGCAGCGTTTGGTCACTTATGAACCAAACGCTGCCTTTGTATGTCACGTTTTTGTCACGGATTTCGGCGGCAATCTACGGAAATCCCCGCACTTTTTCTACAGGTTGTATAAATTCGACACATCGGACACACCCGGTGAGCCCGGCACAGCCAACGCCCGATGCGCCCGGTATTCCCGCCGTGCCCGATACATCCGCCATGCCCGACGCTCACTGCATCGGCAGCTTCGCTGTACTACACCCCTACTACGCCCGCACTGTACCCAACACTTGTATCCGCACTGTCCCCACACTGCGCCCGACACTTATACGCCGGACACCCGGTATTTGTGTCCTGACCGGGTTATGCGGATGCCGAGGCTCCGCCGCGCCGATTGCAGTCTTTCTGCGTCCGTATCCGGCGTTTCCGTGCCGATGCTCCGATTCTTTTGTGTTAATGCCCGGCTTTCCCGCATTCGTGCCCCACGGCCCGTGCCGAGGCTTCGTCCTTCTATGCTGACGCTTGCTCCTTCTGCGCCGCCCGGCCCTTCTGCATCTGTGCCCCGTCCTTTTGGTGCTTACACCTCGGCGGCCCCGTGCTCCTTCTCCTGCCAGGGAATGGCGCAGAGCGCCTCCGCCACCGGCTCACGCATCCACACCTCCGGCGTCACCCGCAGGGTAAAGCCGCAGCCGCTGTCCGCCGCCCATTCCTTCATCGGCAGCCGCGGCAAGCCGTAGACAGTCATCAGCAGCATCAGGACACCGCCCGGAACGCAGACAACGGCCTCGGTTTCGCCGCTTTTCATGAGCTCACGCACGACGTCCTCAAAGGCCGCCATCACCCGCCGCTGAAAATCGGCAGGGGCTTCGCCGCCCGGAATGAAGCCGCTTTTCCCGGAAATCCAATCCGAAAACCGGGGATCCTGCTTCAGCACGGAGACGGGCTTGCCCTCCCATTCTCCGAAATCGCATTCGTTGAGTCCCGGCACCGGCTCCGGTTGGCAGCGCGGATACAGCACCGCAAGCGTCTGACGGCAGCGGCTCTGCGCGGCGCAGAAAAACCGCCCGGCTCCGGGATAGGTAAACACTTCCTTCATGCGCTGCAGCGAGAGCAGCCCCTCCGGAGAGAGAGGCAGATTCGTGCGCCCGATGTACAGTCCCTGTTCGTTGGCATCGGTCAGTCCGTGCCGCAGTAAATGAATTTTATAGGTTTTCATGACATACACCCCGTATTTTGTCAAATAAGGTCTTTACAAATCGTATTTTGTTGTAGTATAATACATATTGTGTCTGCACCTGCCCCGCATTTGCCCGGTACTTGTCTTGTACCTGCCCGGCATTCGCCCTGTACTTGTCCTGTACTTGCTTTGTACCGCTCCGTCCGATGCTTGTCCGGCAGCATTTGCCCGGCGCTTGCTCGGCACGCAGGCTCCGGTGTTTGTCCGGTATGCGGTGCCCGTCCGGTGTTCCATGCCTGCGGGGCCCTTACCCCGCAGCCTGCCCTGTGCGCGGTCCTCGGCCTCCGCTTCTCGGTTGTCCGAGCCTCGGCACGGCCTTTATACGGCCATCCGGCCCGCACTGCTTTGGATTTCCCGCAGGTGCCGGGCTTCTGTGCGCCTCATTTCCGCACATATCTGCCGTATCCGTCTTTGACTGTCTATCCTTCCGACATGCGTCGGTTTCCTGTGCTCGTTATTCCTGCACATGTCGGTTTTTGCACCCGATTGGCCTGCGGACATAGCGGAATACCCTTTTTTGACCCGCGGAATCGGCGGGAATCGTCGTTTCAGGTCGGAGAATCGTATTTCAATCACAACACGGCATAATATCCGACACAATATATACATTGTGTAAAGTCAGGGGGCTTTTCAATGAATCCGACCTTCCCTCGCATTCTGACCCTGCTGCGCAAGGAGCGCGGCCTCAGCCAAAAGCAGGCAGCCGCCGAGCTGGGAATTTCACAGGCACTGCTTTCCCATTACGAAAAGGGTATCCGGCAGTGCGGCCTGGAATTTGTGGTGCGCGCCGCGGAGTACTACGGGGTGTCCTGCGATTATCTGCTCGGACGCACGGCCGATAAGTCCGGGGCGATGATTGCGGTGGAGGATCTCCCGAACGCGGAGGAGCTGGGCGGAGATCAGAAATTCCGGGGCAGTGTGCTTCCCGTTCTGAACAAAAAGCTGCTGTTCAACTCCATGAATATCTTGTTTGATCAGCTGCAGCGCTGCAGCTGCAAGGCGCTGACCGCGGAGGTGTCGGCCTATCTGATGCTCTCCGTATATGCGATGTTCCGCGAACTGTATATGGCCAATCCGAAGAACCCGGAGGCCATGTTCTCCGTGCCGAACTACCTGTATCCCGCCCTGCTGCAGGGAGAGATGGGAAAGCTGCGGGCACAGATTCACCGTCTGGCCGAGGGCTACACCGTCGGAGAGGAGCAGGGGATGTCGGAGGAGCGGCGCCCGGTCATTGTCCCCGATCGGCTGGCGCAGGAATATCCGCTGCTGGCTACCTCACTGCTCAATCTCCTGAAAAGCGCCGAGGAGCGCATGAAATAACGGCGCAGGCCGTTTTCCCTGTGTCCTGTTTGTAGGGAGTGAGACAGATGCCGTCCCCGTGAGGGGGCGGCATCTTCCTTCATAAAGCGCAGGAAAACCGCGGGACATAGGGCCCCGAGCAATTGCCTCGGCAACAGATAGGTCGGTTTTCGTTATAGGAGATGCTTTTTAGCCTCATCCTCGCCCGAGTCTGCTTTGGCGCGCCGCTCGCTCGGCTTTTTCGCGTGTGTCCGCGGCAGCTCAATCGGCTTGAGGCGGAAGCTCATCACAATCTGTGCCAGCGAGACGGCACACAGCAGACCGAGCCATAGGTTGACCGGTTCGGCATGCAGCAGCGTCGCCACATAGGGGTGCTCATAAAAGGTGAGGTAAGCCGTGAGCAGGAAGGTCAGAATGGACTGTACCCGCAGCGACCATACCTCGAACGGGTCCTGCCACCAGGCCGCTGTGACGGAGGCGGGCAGCACACAGATCAGTACGGTGTAGACGTAGCAGACGATCATCTGGAGCCATCCGGCGGGGTCCTCGGCAAAAATTCCGTCCGTCATCATGGCGTAGACGGTCAGGCCGACGGTAACGGCCACAAAGGCGGCCAGCACGATGCCTGCACCGCGCAGAATGTAGCGTGCCACCCGGCGTTTGCGCAGCCAGACAAACAGTCCGGCCCAGATCGCCGCCAGAAGCAGGACCGACAGCCATAAAATGTGATGAATGACCAGCCATAGCGTGGAGACAAAGGCCAGAATCAGCTGCAGGGCCGCTGTCACGGCCAGCGCAATCTGAGGCTGATGGGAAACGGGGGATACAACTTGTTTCGGCATTTCACCGAGCTCCTCTCTGTTGCAGAAATCCGTGCGAGGGCATCAAAATTTACTTCATTATACCAAAAAGCGCCGCCGGTTGCAACCGTACAGCGCTTTTTTTGTCGGGATTTGTGATTTATCGGTTTTTGCGGGTGATGTCCACCGGCGTCGTGAAGATGGCCAGCATCATCTGGGGATGGCGGTCGAGCAGCATCCGCTCCACGGCGCAGAATTCCGGCCCGTTTTGGTTGCCGACATGATAGACCCAGTGGTTGTTTTCGGTGTAGCCCGCGTAAATACACACATGCGTGCAGACATTGCTGTCCTCATAGCCGTCGTTGCCGTCGCGGAAGCAGAGGATCGAGCCGACCGGAATCTCCTCGGCCTCGCAGAAGCGTAGCCACTCCATATGCCGTCCGCTGGCCTTGAACTCGATACGGCGGGAGAGCCCGTCGAGCTCCCACTGCTGGCAGGCCTGGTACCAGGA
>URYX01000169.1 GCA_900552225.1 uncultured Oscillospiraceae bacterium
ACCAAAAGGCCCGCGGAACATTCCGCGGGCCTTTCAAACTTGCCGTCTCTCAGGTCAGCTCCTCAATCACCAGATAGCCGAAATAGCCGCCGGTCCAGGTGGCGTTGTTGCCGCCGATATAGAAGATACCGTCCGCCACGGACACGTGCTCCACCTCGCCGTTCTTCGAGACGATCGGGATGTCGAAGCAGTGCTCCCCGTTCCAGCTGTAAACCTGCAGGGAGTTGGGATTGTAGCGGGGGAAGTACAGGTAGCGTCCGTCGGCCTCCGCCCCCTGGGAGGTACCCTTCGGGGGCGTCACCGAGTAGGACTGCAGATGGTTGAGCTCCCCGTCCCATGTGTCCAGAGTGCCTCCCGCCCATTCGCCGGAGCAGAAGCGGTCCAGCTCCTCGCAGTAGGCCATGCTGAAAAACGGCAGCGGCAGGTCGGCGGTATCCGTAACGGTCAGCGTGTCGGGGTCAACCAGCGAATAGCGGTTCCAGTGCTTTTCGGGGTTCTGCTCGGTGGACTGACAGTGGCTGACGAGCAGCCGGTTCCACTTCGGGACATACGTGATGTTGTTGGCGTGATCCAGCGCCAGCCCCTCTCTCTTGGCCAGCAGCCGGCCGCTTTTGTCGAATTTGCAGAGACAGACCCATTCCTGCATCGGGTCGCTTTGATTGTCGATCAGCGCCACATAGTAATAGGTGCCGTCAAAGGTGCCGCCCTGCACAATGCGATACTGTCCCCGGTCGCCGCAGACGGGGAAGGTAAACAGCGTCTCGATCCGGGCGGTATACGACTTGCCCGGGGTAAGCTCAATGCGCAGACTCTCCGGGTCCGGCAGAAAATCGCCGCTCAGGCTCCAGCCGTCCGGAATGCGCAGCACTCCGTTTTGATAAAATCCGGGCAGCGCATCGCACAGCCGCGCAGCGGCCTCTCCGATGTCCTCGGCGGAGGCCACGCGGCAAAGCAGCTTGTTTCCCGTTGCCTCGATGCGGTAGCCGCGCAGCGGCAGCGAAGCGGAGTCCTGCCCGCGCTCGATATTGCCGATGAGAATCTCACAGCCGGCGGTATCCGTCTCCGCGCCCTCCTCCCGCATCCGGTCGCGGGAGGAAAAAGTGACACCCGTGACGGCCTCCAGCGCCTGCTTGAGGGTGTAGGCAGCGCTCAGGGCCGCGGCATCGCCGCGGGCGTAGACCATCGTTCCCGTGTAGGCCCCTCCGGCAAACAGCACGAGCCCGGTATCGCCGTCCGCGTCGGTTCCGGAGGCCGCATCCTGCGATACCCCCGAAGCTGTGGCGTGCGATGCCCCGGAGCCGCCGTCGGATTCTGTCTCCGATGCGGTGCCGGAGGATGCCGAAGACGCGGCGGGCCCGGAGGAATTCTCCGCCGCCGGGCTGCAGGCCGCCGGCATCAGACAGAGCGCGGGGCAGAGCACGAGACAGAGCAGGCGGGACATCCGCCGAAAAATCAGTCGTGAGTAAAAATGCATAAGGGAAACACCTCCTGTGAAGTCTGCGGCGAATCGCCGGAAATGTTACGGGTTACACGGCAAAAAAATAAACGCCGCCCGCCGAGAACGGGCGGCGTTTTCGCATTACATATGTTCTTCAATATAAGAAACAAGGTCTCCCACCGTATGAATCTTTTCAATGTCCTCGTCCTGAATCTCCACGTCGAATTCATCCTCGAGCGACATCAGAAGATCCACCACATCCAGAGAATCCGCACCGAGATCATCCTCCAGCCGCGTATCGGTGGTGATGGTGTCCTCCTCCACATCGAACTGATTGCACAAAATCGCTTTTACTTTTTCCAATACCATAATACCAGCTCCGTCCTTCCGTCGTTACTTTTGCGCAGCGTCAGGTCTGCGGTAGACAGCCCCGGATTTTTGTGGTATACTATGACATACCGATCCCCGCGGCGGTCTTCTATAAGAATAGTATGCGTATTTCGGGGATTTGTCAATCCCGTTTTTTGCTTTTTTACAACTTTTTTCGGCGCAGTCCGACAAAGGGCGGGGGACACCGGAGGGCAAAGAGACGAAAACCGTCGGAAAATACACGCCCTCCGAAAGAGGAGAGAGAATCGATGGCAGAGGTGTTTCACTCACAGAATCCGGAATATCGGTCGCCGTTCGGAGCGGTGACGGAGGGGACCGCCGTGCATTTCCGTCTGCGGGTGCCGCGTTGGATGCAGTGCCGCGCAGCCATCCTGCACGTGGAGCGTCAGGCGCACCCGACGGAGCAGTACGGCATGTTCTGGGCCGGCATGGCGGGCGCGGACGAGGAGTGGTGGGAATGCCACTATACGCCGCAGGAGCCGGATATTTACTGGTACGATTTTCTGCTGGATACCTCCGGCGGCCGCCGGCGTCTCTGCCGTGTCCCGGGGGGCGGCGCGCGCTTGGCCCCGGATTACGAGGCGGCGCAGCCGTGGCAGCTCACGTGCTATGCGCGGGATTTCACAACGCCGGAATGGCTGCGCGGCGGCGTCATCTATCAGATTTTTCCCGACCGCTTTTTCCGCTCGGCTCAGCCCAAGCAGGCGGTGCCGGAGGACCGTGTGCTGCACGGGGCCTGGGGAGAGCAGCCCGAGTGGCGGCCGGATGCCCGCGGAATCGTCCGTAACAATGACTATTTCGGCGGAGATCTGAACGGCATCCGCGAGAAGCTGCCCTACCTGCAGTCGCTCGGCGTGACCTGCCTGTATCTGAACCCGATTTTCGAGGCACACTCCAACCACCGCTACAACACGGCCGACTACGAGCGGGTGGACCCCCTGCTCGGGACGGAGGAGGAGCTGCGGGCACTGGCGGAGGAGGCCCGGCGCTGCGGCATCCGCCTGCTGCTGGACGGCGTATTCAGCCACACGGGCTCGGACAGCCGCTATTTCAACCGGGAAAAGCGTTACCCGGACGTGGGCGCCTATAACTCCCCCGCCTCCCCCTACAGCACCTGGTATCACTTCCGCCATTTTCCGAACGATTATGCGGGCTGGTGGGGCTTCGACACCCTGCCGGAGGTCAACGAATGCGACCCCTCTTATTCAACCTATATATTGGGTGAAAACGGCATTGTTCCCCGCTGGCTGCAAAGCGGTGCCTCGGGCTGGCGCCTGGACGTAGCCGATGAGCTCCCGGATTCCTTCCTGGAGCAGCTGCGCCGGACGGTCAAGCAGACGGACCCGGAGGCGCTGGTGCTTGGAGAGGTGTGGGAGGACGCCAGCAATAAGTACAGCTACGGCCACCTGCGCCGCTACCTGCTCGGCCGCCAGCTCGACAGCGTGATGAACTACCCGTTCCGGGAGGCCGTTTTCGGCTTTCTGCTCGGCGGCAGCGCGGCGGAATTCCGGGACCGCGTCGGCCGCATCGTCGAGAATTACCCCGAGCCGGTGCTGCACCTGTTGATGAATCTGATCGGGACGCACGATACGGAGCGGGCCCTGACGGTGCTCGGCGGCAAACCGGCCAATGGCCGCGGCCGGGAGTGGCAGGCCGCACAGACTCTTTCGCCGGAGGAACGCCGCCGCGGTCTGCGGCGGCTGCGCCTGGCTTCACTGCTGCAATACTGCCTGCCGGGAGTGCCGAGTCTGTACTACGGGGACGAGGCCGGCCTGGAGGGGTACCGTGACCCGTTCAACCGAGGCTGCTACCCATGGGGGCAGGAGGACACAGAGCTGGTGGCGTGGTACCGCGCGCTCGGTGCACTGCGCCGCGAGGCGTCCCCCCTGCGCGACGGCAGCTGTATACTGTGGGATACGCCGGAGACCGTGGCGGCCTTTGTGCGGCAGAACCAAACGGAGGCGCTGCTGTGCGCCGTCAACCGCGGCGAGTCCCCGGCGGAGCTGGTGCTGGCCCCGGAATGGCAGGCCTGCGTGCCGCGCTTCGGCGGCCGCATAGAGCAAGGGGTGCTGCACCTGGAGGCGGAGACGGGAGCGGTTCTGCTCCGTAAAATCCCGTAATCTGCGCTCTCCGACACCCCTTGACGGGATTTTTGCAATAAATTCAAAAAAACCCTAAAAAAGGTATTGACAATGGCAGGAGTGTGTGG
>URYX01000170.1 GCA_900552225.1 uncultured Oscillospiraceae bacterium
GATCAGAGGATGGTCTCCATCCCGATCTTCTGCACCCGCATTCCGATTGTTTCGTAGAATTTCACGGCGTTCACGTTATCCGCCCACACATTGAGCGTCACGTTATAATAGCCGCTGCGGCGGGCGTAGTCCACGACGAAATCGTACAGCCGGCGTCCGATATGGGTTCCCCGCACCGCCTCCTCCACACAGAGATCGTCGATATACAGCGTTCTGACGTCGGTGCGGCCGGGGTCACCGACCAGCTGCTGCCGGATGCAGAAGGCGTAGCCGACGACGGCGCCGTCCCGCACCGCCGCAAACACCGGCCGGTTCTCCGTGTCCCGCAGAATTTCCGCAAGCTGCGCATCGGTGTATTTCCGGGCTCCCGCCCGGAACAGGTCGGGGCGCACGTCGCTGTGCACCTTATGAACCTCCGTCAGCAGCCGGCCGAGGGCGGGAATATCCTGCGGCTGCGCACGGCGTGCAGCCACTTTACTCATGCTTTCTTCCCTTCTTCAGCGCTTCCGCTCCCGGCCCCCGTTTTGGCTCTCTGTCCGGCGTGCTGCCGGCGGTAGTCGAGCGGGGTCATCCCCGTGCTCTCGCGGAAGGACCGGTTGAACGAGCGGATGGTTCCGAAGCCCGCGGTCTCGGAAATTTCCGAGATGCGCCGGTCGGTCTCCATCAGCATATCGCAGGCGAACCGCACCCGCATGGACTGGATATACTCACAAAAGCCGATGCGGATGCGCTCGTTCATCAGGCGGGAAATATAATACTTACTCAGATGCAGCGCGTCCGCCGCCGTCTCCAGCGTCACCGGCTCCGTGAAATGCTGCGTGCAGTAGTCGAGGATGCTGCGCAGCGTGGCGTGGTCCGTCCGCGTGGAAGCACGCAGTGTCAGCAGCGGCAGCAGCTCGCTCATCAGCAGACAGAAAATCCCGGTCAGACGCGTGGCCGAATAGTTGGCCGCCATCGCCGCGGACAGCCGGTCGATCAGCGGCCGGATTGGGGAATCCGGCGGCAGCGTCAGCGCGTTCTGCTCCGGCTCCCGGTCGATCAGATCGCTTTTCATGCCGTAGAGCAGATCGGCCGAGCCGATCAGCACCGCATAACGGCCCGTCGGGCTCAGGGTGTTATAAAAATGAATCTGGTTCGGGAAGGCGATGAACAGATCGCCGGCGTGGAGCACGCAGCGGTTATTGTCCGCGTAGGCCTCCGTGGCCCCCTCCAGCACGTACACAATCTCGATTTCCCGGTGCATATGGTGAAAATTCGTCAGGCCTGCGTCCAGCAAACACGCCATCTGCACGTCCCGGCTCTCATAGGATACGCAGGCTTCGTCGTGGTCGTAGATCGTTCCCATCCGTATCCTCCCTTACGGCTCGGCCGCGCCGCTCTCCGGATGCTCCGTTGACTCCGGCGGCTCCGTCGGAACGGCAGGGCGCCGCAGGCCTCCGCGATGGGGCCGCTTGAGCACATGGCGCAGCAGAAACGCGTTGATTTCCGCGCCGATCAGCAGGATGGCCATACAGGCATACAGCCAGAGCATAATCAGCACCACTGCGGTCAGACCGCCGTACACAAAGGAATAGTGTCCGAAATTCTCGATATAAATCGAAAACGCCAGTGAGAAGCCGATCCAGCCGACGGCCGTAAACAGCGCTCCGGGAAACTGCCGCACAAAGGACAGCTTCTGCCCGGGCAGCGTGCGGTAGACGATCATAAAAAACAGGGTCAGCAGCGTCAGCGAGATCAGGCTGCGCAGCTTGACGAGCAGCGTCACCAGGTGGGCCGTCCACGGAAAGGATTCCTGCAGCATTCTCATCAGCAATTTTCCGAACACCAGCAGAATCAGCGTGGCGAACAGCGCCACCAGCAGCGTGACCGTATAAAACAGCGACATGGCGGTATTATAGAGGAAGCCGCGGTTGGCGGGTGTATGGTACATACGCCGCAGACCGTTTTTGACGGCGTTGACGCCGCGTGAGGCCGTCCACAGGGCGGTCACTGCGGTTACGGAGATGAGCGAAATCGTCGGACGTGCAAACAGCTCATCCAGCACCTCGCTCACCGGGGCCATAATCATGGACGGGACCATCTGCTCCAGCTCCTGCGCCAGCTCCGCCCGCCCGAACGGCAGCACATACTGCAGCAGCGAAAACAGCAGCATGGCGAACGGGAACATGGCAATCACCAGCATAAAGGAGGCCTGGCCCGCATAGACAAACACGCAGTCGCGGTCAATCGCCGCCAGCAGCCGCTGCAGCACGGTGATCCGCTGCTTCCAGCGCTCCCTGCGCCGCTCACGCTTCGCCCGGAGCTTCGGGCCCGGCGGGGTTTTCGCCTGTTTCATCGGGGGACGCCTCCTTTCGGAAATAACGGACAAGGTTCTCTGCGGCGGGCCGGGTCATGCCGCGCACGGTACACAGCTCCTCAACCGTGGCCTGCGACACGGCGCGCAGCGACCCGAAATGCCGCAGCAGCTCCCGGGAACGGGTCTCTCCGATCCCCTCGATTCCCGTCAGCGTATTCTGCAGCGCACTTCTGCGCCGCGTCTTACGGTGGTAGCCGATGGCGTAGCGGTGCACCTCCTCCTGAATAGAGGACAGCAGCGTAAACGCCGTGCGGCGGGACTGGATGGCGATCTCGCCGCCCTCGGAGGCGATGGCCCGTGTGCGGTGGTGTCCGTCCTTGACGAGTCCGTACAGCGGCACCTGCACTCCGAAGGCCTCCAGCAGCGGGCGCACCGCCTCCACCTGCGCCGTGCCGCCGTCGAGCAGCAGCAGATCCGGCAGGCGGCCGAAGCTGTCCTCCTCGCCGGCGTGCTCCGTGTATTCGTTCAGGCGGCGGGACAGCACCTCCCGCATGGCGGCGCAGTCGTCGCCGCCCTCGCCTCCCCGGAGCTTAAAGCGGCGGTATCCCTCCTTATACGGGCGGCCGCCGCGGAACACCACCATGCCGCCGACGGCATCCTCGCCCGCCGTATGGGAGATATCGTAGCATTCGATCACCTGCGGCGGTGCGGGCAGGCCGAGCAGGCGCGCCAGTTCGTCCAGGGCGGCGGCGTCCCGGCCGCTCATGCCGAGATGCCGCGCCAGGTATTCAGCGGCATTCTGACGGCACATTTCCGCCAGCTGCGCCTGCTCGCCCTTCTGCGGCAGCACGATGTGCACCCGCCGACCGGCACGCTCGGACAGAAAGCGCTCCAGAAGCCCGGTGTCCTCCGCCTCGCCGTCCAGCGTAACCTGCGGCGGGATGCGGTCCCGCGTGCTGTAATAGCGCCGCAGGAACTCGGCGCGCACCTCGGGCAGCGATTCGCCCTCCTCGAGCAGAAATTCCTCCTTGTCCCGCAGACTGCCGCCCTCGAAGCGAAACACCTGCATACACAGGTGTCCCTCCCCCTGCGCCAGTCCGAAAATATCCTGCTCCGGTACGCGGGACATCACGACCTTCTGCCGGTCGTTCATCCGCCGGATGGCGTTCATGCGGTCGCGCAGCTCCGCCGCCTTTTCGAATTCCAGCGCCTCGGCGGCCGCCTCCATGCGCTTCTGCAGCGTCTCCAGCATGGCGGACGAGCCGTGGAGGATCATATCCAGCGCCCCCTCCACCCGCGCGGCATACTCCTGCTCGGAGATGCGTCCCGTACAGGGGGCGCAGCACTGCCCGATATGAAAATTGAGGCAGGGGCGCTCCGTGGCGGACGGGCGTTTTCCGTAGGCCAAAGGGCGCGTGCAGGTGGCGAGCCCGAACACCTTGCCGGCCTCGTCGATGGCCTGCTTGATGCCGAAGGAGCTCATATACGGGCCGATATAGCGCGCCCCGTCCCCGCGCTTCTGCTTCGATTCCGTGATGCGGGAAAACGGCGGCGGCGTCACCCGGATATAGCGATAGCCCTTATCGTCCTTCAGCAGAATATTATATTTCGGCGCGTACTGCTTAATGAGTGAGCACTCGAGCACGAGCGCCTCAAATTCGCTGTCCGCCAGGATATAGTCGAACCGATCCACCTGAC
>URYX01000171.1 GCA_900552225.1 uncultured Oscillospiraceae bacterium
TTGTCGCCGCGTTCTGTCTGCTGTTTTCCTCCTTGGGCTTCCTCTCCTCCTCGGCTGTCGGAAATCCGACGGTCACCATTAACGGCAAAACCTTGCCTCTGCAAATTTCCGGTTATAAGCCGGACGATTATTATAATCAAATAGACACAGCATGTAATCACAGCGCATATGGTGTCAGAGATTGTAATTTATATACACCGACAACGGGATGGGGCTTTGAGGAAGGTTACCAGTGTTATGCTTTTGCGCTCGATGTTTTTCATCGGGTGTTTGGCTATGATGTTTCAGATGCGACGATACATAAAGTACATTGGAGCTGCGCAACCACGGACGAATTCAAAACCAATATGCAAAGTATTCCGGCCGGTTCCATGGTGCGGGCCGTCACAAGACGTACCCGTTCCAATCACGCCTTCATTTTGATGAAGGTGACGAGTGAACAGGTATGGGTATATCAATGCAACATGTACAACGCCTGCGAAGTGACGGCGGAGATTTATACCTATTCGAAATTTGTTGAAGACTTTTATGAAATATGGTATTACGTAACGCCCTGCAACCACAGCCGCACCTATACGCAGTACAATGCGTATCAGCACAAAATCACCTGCAGTGAGTGCCGTTATTCCGATGTTGCGGAAGGTCATACCTATATTCCGCAGGCCAACGGGAGAAGTCGCTGTCGCTGCGGACGGTGGGCCGAGACGGGCGGCGGCATTGTGCGCATCGACGATGAGCAGGAGATTTAAGTCATCCGCCGTTTCCTGACGGGAAACGGCGGACAAAGAATCCGGAACACAGACAAAGCCGCCCCGCGGAGCTCCGCGGGGCGGCTTTCTGTCGCTATACATCCCGCACGGCGGCAGGGATGAGATGAGGCACACAGTGCGCAAGGTGCGGGAGTGGGGCGGTGGGACAAAGGGCACGGTGTAAGGTGAGGCGGCACGACAAAGCCGCGCAGAGTGTGGCACAAGGTGAGAAGGGCGCGACAAAGGGGGTGAGCGGCTTACTGGCCGGAGATCATCAGCCCTTTGAGGCGGAGGCTCGGGCTGCCGAAGCTGCCCTCAAAGCGCAGGTCGGAGCCGACCTCCTCCACGCCGCACAGCAGCGGGATAAAGGAGCCGGCGGCCGTAATACGCTCGACCGGACGCACCACCTTGCCGTCCTTGACCAGGAAGCCCTTGGCCAGCAGCGAGAAGTCACCGGAGACCGTGTTGAGGCCCGCATGCAGGCCGCTGACCTCCGTCAGGATCAGGCCGTCGCCCATGGCCGCCACCAGCTCGTCGAAGGAGCGCTCGCCGGCGGGGATATAGAAGTTGCTCGGGGCCACGCCGATCGGGGAGGAGGGGGAGCGCACGGCGTTGGAGGTGCTGGCGACGCCCGCCTTTTTCGCGGTCTTCAGGTTATGCAGCAGCGTTTTCAGTACGCCGTTTTCCACGACGGCCTTGGTGACGGAGGGGGTCCCCTCATCGTCAAAGGCGCGCGGCGAGCGGAAATACAGCGGGTCGTCGATGATGGTGATGAGCGGGGAGGCGATGACCTCGCCCTCCTTGCCCGCCAGCAGCGACAGGCCCTTTTGCGCGTCATCGGCGCTGAACATCTCGGAGAAGCCGCCGAGCAGGCTGGTGGCGGCATCGTGCCGCAGCACCACGGCGTATTCGCCGGCCGGAACCGGCTCGGCACCGAACATAGCGGCGGCCTCCCGGACAGCCTCGGCTGCGATGCCGTCGACATCAAGCACCTCCTCGTCGTAGCGGGCGGCGCCGCCGTCGCGCATCTCCTCGCCCTCCTGCAGCAGGGGCGCGAGGTAGCTGTCGGAGGAGTGCACGGTCTGCTCGGCGCAGAGGCCGAGCGTATTGTGCAGGCGGACGGTGGTACGGGAGGTGGACACCACATCGTACACCATGCGCCGGACGCGCGGGTCGAGAGCCTTGGCGGCCTGCTCCATGCGCAGCGCCAGATCGATCTTTTCCCGCTCGGTCATGGCCATGACGGGGTTGTCCCGCTCGGTCACCGTGACGTATTCCTGCTTGGTCTGCATCGGGTGCTCGTCGTCCGATTCGATGACGACGGCGTTATCGATGGCGCGGGCGACGACCGCCTCGGGATCGTCGAGCGATTCCGTGTAGGCGTAGCCGTTTTTGCCGTCCTTCAGCACCCGCACGCCGACACCGAAATCACGGCTGCTGACGTACTGATCCACCTGTCCGTCCAGAATATATACCGTAAAGCTGTCGCCGTCTACGGCGTAGGTCTCGGCGGCATCGCAGCCCTGACGCAAGGCCGCCGCAAAGGCCTGTTCCCGAAATTCCTGTAATGTCATCAGATTGCCCCTCCTTTACCGCCGACGGTGACGCCGGATACGCGGATACGCGGCTGTCCGACGTTGGTGGGAATGCTGCCGGATACCGAGCCGCACATTCCCTGTCCCATCCACATATGATGTCCCACGCGGTCGATCCGCAGCAGGATCTCCGAGCCCTTGCCGACCAGCGTGGCGCCGCGCACGGGGGTGACGATGCGGCCGTCCTTGACCCAGTAGCCCTCGTCCACGGCAAAGTTGAATTCACCGGTGACGGGGTTGACCGAGCCACCGCCCATGCTCTTGGCAAACAGGCCGTCGCCCATCGTGCGGATCATTTCCTCCTCGTCATCCGTGCCGGGGGCGATAAAGGTGTTGGTCATGCGCGAGGTCGGCGCAAAGCTGTAGTCCTGCCGCCGGGAGGAGGCGGTGATGGGCATGCCCATCAGCCGGCTGCCGAGCAGGTCGATCATATAGCTTTTCAGGATGCCGTTTTCGATGAGGACGCGGCGGCGGGAGGGGGTTCCCTCATCGTCCATGCCGATGGAACCCCAGGCGCCCGCGATGGTGCCGTCGTCCACGGCGCTGACGCAGTCCGCGGCGATTTTCTGCCCGAGCTTGCCGCAGAATTCCGAGTTGCCTTTTGCGACGGCGGTGGCCTCCAGGGAATGGCCACATGCCTCGTGGAAGATGACGCCGCCGAAGCCGCCGTCGATGACGACCGGCACAAAGCCCGCCGGGCATTCCGGGGCATGCAGCATGGTGACGGCAATCTGCGCCGCGCGCTGGGCCTCGCCCTCGATGTCGATCTGCTCAAAGGCCTCAAAGCCCATGCCGAGTCCCGGTGCGCGATGGCCGGTCTGCGCTTCGCCGCCGGCCATGGCAACCGCTTCCACCGCAAGGCGCGTCCGCGGGCGGCGATCCTCCGCCCAGACGCCCTCGCTGTTGCAGACGAGCACGCGCTGATCCACGTCGATCAGCGAGGCGGTCACCTGCGTGATTTCCGGCGAATAGTCCTTGGCGGCCTGTCCGCCGCGCTTGAGCAGCTCGACGCGCATGGCGTTATTGACGGAGGAAAAGGGGATGCGCGGGTCGGTGCGGTAGTCGGTGGCGGCAAAGCGCAGCACCTGGCCCTCACCGACGCCGTCGAGCGCCGAGGCCGCCGCCTTGGCCGTGGCCAGCAGGGCCTCCTCGCGGGTGTCTGCGGAATAGGCGTAGACAGAGCGCGTGCCGCGCAGAATGCGCACGCCCGCGCCGCGGGAATGGGAGGAGGTGGCGCTCTCAACCGCTCCGTCGATCATGGCGATGCGGTTGGACTCCTTGTCCTCCACATAGAGCTCGGAAAAATCGCCGCCGGTGGTCAGTGCTGCTTCCAGCACACGGCGCGCGACCGCTTGTTCGATCATTTGGCTTCACTCCTTCCGGCCGGAATCCGGCCGCTTGTGGTTTCTGCATCCATCATAGCACACCTGCCGTGGATTTGCAATGCTTTTCCGAGGGGACGGGCGGGGCCGGCCGGGGGAGGGGGAGAAAATGACAATTTTGTAACTTGAATGCACGGGGAATCCGTGGTACGATAAAGTCAGAAAGGCGGAAAGGTGGGGTTACCGTGAGAAAAAGGCAATTTTTCGGAGGAATTGTCGGAGTGGGAGTGCTGCTGTCG
>URYX01000172.1 GCA_900552225.1 uncultured Oscillospiraceae bacterium
CCGCTCGACCTGCTCGAGGAAATCGAGCAGGTGCTCGGAATTCAGACCTATGCCGTCAACTGGCCGATCGGCTCCGGCAAGGAGTTCCGCGGGGTATACGACCGGGAGCATGAGCAGATGGTGGTGTTCCGCGGTGCGGACGGGGCAACCGGCCAGTATGAGGCGGAGGCGGAATATGCCGCGCTGCACGAGGCGGCGGCCGCTCAGCTCATCGGAGAGGCGCAGCGGGAGCAGCTGGAATCGGATCTGGAGCTGCTGGACGGCGCCGGCAGCGAGTTTGACCAGGGTGCGGTGGAACGCGGCGAGCTGTCCCCGGTGTTTTTCGGATCGGCGCTGACCAATTTCGGTGTGGAGCCGTTTCTGAAGGCGTTTTTGCGGATGACGCCGCCGCCGCTGGCGCGCAGGGCGGACTGCGGGATGATCGATCCCTTTGACCCGCATTTTTCCGCGTTTGTGTTTAAGATTCAGGCCAACATGAACAAGGCCCACCGCGACCGTATCGCCTTTATGCGCATCTGCTCGGGGCGGTTTGAAAAGGGCGAGGAGGTCTACCACGTGCAGGGCGGACGGACGCTGCGTCTGTCGCAGCCGCAGCAGATGATGGCGCAGGAGCGCGAGATCGTGGACGAGGCCTATGCCGGCGATATCATCGGCGTGTTTGATCCCGGCATTTTTTCCATTGGAGATACCATCTGTGCGGCTGGGCAGAGGTTCAAATTTGAGGGGATTCCCACCTTTGAGCCGGAGCATTTCCGCCTGGTGCGTCAGGTGGACACCATGAAGCGCAAGCAGTTTGTCAAGGGAATGTCCCAGATTGCGCAGGAGGGTGCCATTCAGATTTTCTGCGAGCTCGGCGGCGGTATGGAGGAAGTGATCGTCGGTGTGGTCGGTGTGCTGCAGTTCGACGTGCTGGAGTACCGGCTGAAAAACGAGTACAACGTGGATGTAAGGATGGAGGGGCTGCCCTTCCAGTTCGCCCGGTGGATTGAAAACGAGGATCTGGACCCGAAAACGCTCGACATCACCTCGGATACCAAGTGTGCCCAGGATGTGCGCGGCAATAAGCTGCTGCTGTTCTCCGGAGAATGGAACATCCGCTGGGCGCTGGAGCACAACAAGGAGCTGCGTCTGAGCGACTTCAGCCGCAATTAAGCGGCGGCGCAAAAATTTTTCTTGCGTTTTGTGCAGAGGTATGCTATACTGTATACACTGTCTTTGGACACTTTTTGAAATAACGGCGTCTGACGGACGTCTTGGGAGGATAAGAGTTATGTCGGTTTGGGCTATCATTGCGGGAAGCATTATCATTGTGTTTTCGCTGCTGCTGATTGTGGTTGTTCTGCTGCAGGAGGGACGTCAGTCCAATCTCGGAACCATCGCGGGCGCGGCGGATACGTTTTTGGACAAGGGCCGTGCGCGGACGCTGGACGCCGTGCTGGGACGCTGGACGAAGTTTATCGCCATCGGCTTCTTTGTGCTGACGTTTGCCGGCATGCTGGTCACGAAGTTCCTGCTGTAATCGGGAAATAGGAGCGGCCGTATCGCGTGAAGCGCGGTACGGCCGTTTTTTATCGGCGGAGGGAAGCGACGGCGAAGAAGGGGTGAAGAGTATGCGGTATTTACGGTTTCCGGAGGGGAAAGACCGGGCAGTGACGCTGAGCTATGACGACGGGTGCCGGTCGGACATCCGGTTTTCTCGGGAAATCGGTCGGTACGGGCTGAGAGCCACCTTTAACCTGAACAGCGGGCTGATTGCCGAGCAGCCCGGAGAGTGGCGTCTGACCGAGGAGGAAATCCGGGAATATCTGCTGAGGCCGGGGCATGAAATTGCCGTTCACGGGGAATACCACCGCTCCACCGGGGCGCTGCGCCCGCTGGAGGGGATTCGTGAGGTGCTCGGGTGCCGGCTGTCGCTGGAGCAGCGCTTCGGCGGACTGGTGCGCGGCATGGCCTATCCCAATGCGGGGATTACGCAGCTTTCGGAGGGTGTGACCTACCCGGAGATCCGGCAGTATCTCCGGGAGCTGGGCATCGTCTATGCGCGGACGCTCGGCGGGGATAATGACCGCTTCGAGCTGCCGAACGACTGGCTGGCGTGGATGCCGACGGCGCATCAGGAAAATCCGCGGCTGTTTGACTGGATACGGACATTCCGGGAGGGCGGAGCGCTCTCCGGGCCGCCGCGCCTGTTCTTTTTGTGGGGACATTCGTTTGAGCTTGAGAAAAACGGCGGCTGGGCGCGGCTCGACCGCATCGGCGAGCAGCTCGGGGGCTGTGAGGATACCTGGTATGCCACCAACATGGAAATTTACACCTATGTGACGGCATACCGGGAGCTGGTGCTCAGTGCGGACGGGCATACGGTCTATAACCCCTCGCTGCAGCCGGTGTGGCTGTGGGAGGACGGAAGTATATATACCGTTGCCGCCGGAGAGACCCGAAGACTGCCCTGACTCGGGAATTATGCAAAAACCCGCCGGGTACGCTTTTGCGTATCCGGCGGGTTTTTGCATGGCGTGTGTCGGGCAGTCCTGCCCGACGGCGTGCGGCGGTATCAGCGCAGCTCCCGGGCCAGGGCCTCGAGAGCGGAACGGGAGGTGTCATCGAGCGCCGAGCGGACGGTGACGACCGTGTCCGCCCATGTGAGATTTTTGCAGCCCTCCAGCAGGGAACGCATGGCTTTGGCGGCGGTCGGAGCCCAGCTCCCGTTTTCGATCAGAGCAACCGTGCGGTTTTGGAAGCTCCGTTCGGTCAGCCGGTGGAGAAAATCGCGCATGCAGGGGAAAATATCCGCGTTGTAGGTGACGGAGGCCAGCACCAGCTTACCGTAGCGGAAGGCATCCTCCACCGCCTCCGACAGGTCGCAGCGCGTCAGATCGTACAGCACCGTCTGTGTGCCGTCGGCGCGCAGCTGCTGTGCGAGCTGTTCCGCGGCGGCACGGGTATGGCCGTAGACCGAGGCGTAGGCGATGACAACGCCCTCGGATTCCGGGGTATACGACGACCAAGTCTGATACAGGGACAGATAGGGCGTGAGCGGTGCGGTGAGGACGGGGCCGTGCAGCGGACAGAGAATGTCGATGTCGAGCGCCGCAGCCTTTTTGAGCAGCGCCTGCACCTGTACACCGTATTTGCCGACAATGCCGATATAATAGCGGCGCGCCTCACAGGCCCAGTCCTCCTCGGTGTCCCAGGTTCCGAACTTGCCGAAGGCATCCGCGGAGAAAAGTACCCGGTCCGTGCGGTCGTAGGTGACCAGCACCTCCGGCCAATGCACCATCGGGGCGGTCAGAAACTGCAGCGTATGGGTGCCGAGCGGCAGGGTATCCCCTTCACCGACCACGATCCGGCGATCGGCAAAATCCGTTCCGAAAAACTGCCGCATCATGCGGAAGGCCTTATCGGAGGCCACGACAACGGCCTGTGGGTACCGCTCCATAAACTGCGCAATGCCGGCGGAATGGTCCGGCTCCATGTGCTGCACAATCAGATAGTCGGGCTGCCGTTCACCGAGCACCTCCTGCAGCCTGTCCAGCCATTCCTCCGTGAAATGGGCATCCACCGTGTCCATGACGGCTACCTTACCGTCCAGCAGGACATAGGAATTGTAGGACATGCCGTGCGGCACCGGATATTGACCCTCAAACAGATCGATGGTGCGGTCGTTGACTCCGATAAAGCGGATGTCGTGTGTGATGTTCACCCTTACCGTCTCCTTTTTGTTGCAAAATGTACTCTGCCGTCCGGCGAACGGGAAAGGCGGTCCGCCGGACGGTATGGCCGTATTAGAAGCACTTTTTGATGCGGTGCTTTTTGCAGTCCTCGGTCTTGCCGCAGCGATAGCACAGCTCGTTTTCGGAGGAGCCGTCGGCAAAGAAATCGCGCAGGTTCTGCACGGTGGTGGCGGCGATGTTGCCGAGCGCCTCGCGCGTCAGAAAGGCCTGATGGGAGGGAACGATGACG
>URYX01000173.1 GCA_900552225.1 uncultured Oscillospiraceae bacterium
CGTGCGTCTTTTCTCCAGTCTTCCATGAAAACACCCCCATCTTCTCTATTATACCAGAAACAGAGCCGATTGGGTAGTTTTTTGACAGGCTGAGCAGGAAGCCCCGGAACGCTTTTATACGTTCCGAGGCTTCCTGCTTTATACTGCCGCCCACCGGGGCGGCCTCCGATTTCAATCCGGGATTTCAAAATCCATACAGCAGCGCGTCCGGATATACGGCCGCACATAGGTATCGGCCACTGCCACGTGGCACGGATGCACGGCATATTTCCGCAGGGTCTCCTCCGAGGTGAAGGTGCTGTTGAGCATCAGATCCGCCGTCGAGGAAGCGAGACGGTCGGTCACGACCGCAATGTCCAGCAGTCCCTCAATCTGCCCCTTCAGTCCCTCCAGGTGCTGCTTCGCCGCGGCGGCCACCTCCCGCTTCTGCGCATCGGTCAGCGCTTCGGACAGCTGCCACAAAATCATGTGCTTGACCATAGATTTTTCCTCCCTTTCCCGGCGGCCGGGCACTTTCCGCCCGCCCTTTCTTACATCAGATCAGCAGCATCCGGTCGTTATCGAGCTCCTTCCCGGACGCCTCACGGAACTTGAGCAGCAGATCCCCGACCGTCAGCGAACGGCGCTCCTCACCGGCAATATCCATCAGGATTTTCCCGTGATTCATCATGAGGGTGCGGTTGCCGAGCTCCAGCGCCGACTGCATATTGTGGGTAATCATCAGGCAGGTGAGCCGATGCTCGCGGACAATCTCCTGCGTCAGCGCCAGCACCTTCTCGGCCGTAGCGGGATCCAGCGCCGCCGTATGCTCATCGAGCAGCAGCAGCTTCGGCGGGTTCAGCGTCGCCATCATCAGCGTCAGCGCCTGCCGCTGTCCGCCGGACAGCAGTCCGACCGGCTGACGCATCCGAGCCTCCAGCCCCATGCCGAGCAGGGCCACCCGCTCCCGGAAGCGTTTCTTATCCGCCTTGGATACCGGGCTGAGCCATCCGCCGTGCCCCGCCGCCAGCGCCAGATTTTCCTCAATCGTCATCCCGGGAGCGCTGCCGCGCATCGGGTCCTGAAACAGCCGTCCGATCTGCTTGGCGCGCCGATGCTCCGGCATCAGCGTGATATCCGTACCGCAAAGCTCAATCGAGCCGCTGTCGGTGATAAAGCTGCCCGCGATGGCGTTGAACAGCGTGGATTTTCCGGCGCCGTTTGCGCCGATGACGGTGATGAAGTCCCCCTCCTGCGCCGTAAGTGACAGATCATCCAACGCCTTTTTGGCATCCTCCGTCCCGGCATGAAAGGTCTTGGAAATATGCGAAATCCGCAGCATCAGGCACGCCCCCTTCCCATCCGGTGCAGCAGTCTCCGTTTAAAGAGCGGATATTGCTGCTTCAGGTAAGGCACGGAAATGGTAATCACCACGACCACCGAGGAGACGAGCTTCAGCATAAAGGCCGGCATATTGAAGCGCAGCGCCACCGTATAGACCAGCCGGAACACGAACGCCCCGAGCACCATCCCGAAAATACGCAGCGGCATTCTTCTGCGCCCGAGAAATACACCGCCGATCAGCAGCGAGGCCAGTGCGATGGTGACCATGCCGGAGCCGATGTCGATGTTGACCGACTTCTGATACTGCGCCAGCAGGCACCCGGACAGCGCCGTAAAGGCGTTGGCGATGCACAGGCCGATAATCGTGGTAATCACGGGGTTGATGGAGGAGGAGCGCACCATATCGGCGTTGTCGCCGGTGGCACGGATGGCCAGCCCGAGCCGCGTCTTCAGAAACAGTCCGAGCAGCACCGCCACCGCCAGCACCGCCAGCACCGCCACCGCCAGCTTATACTGATTCTGCAGCACACTCCCCTGCAGCAGCGCCCGCATCCGGGTAAACACCGTCTCGGTTTTGTTCATGTTCATCACCGAGGCATTGCCCATGACGGCAATATTGACCGAGTAGAGCGCCGTGTTGACAATAATGCCCGCCAGCAGGCTGTTGACGCCCATTTTGGTCTGCAGAAACGCCGTGATAAAGCCGGACAGCAGCCCGGCCGCCATGGCGGCCGGCAGCGCCAGATACGGATGTCCCGCCGTGGCGACCACGGCCCCGACCGTCGCTCCGAGGGTGAAGCAGCCGTCGGTGGACAGATCACAGACGTTCAGCATGGAGTAGCTCAAAAACAGCGCCAGCACGGTCAGCGAGCTGATCAACCCCAGCTCCAGTGCGGTCTGCAGCAGTGTCAGTGCAGAATCAAGCGGCATAGTCCGGCAGCTCCTTTTCTTACTGAATGTCTCCGAATTCTTCGGCGGTCACAATCCCCTCCACCTTGGTGCAGTAGGGGGCAAACAGGGTTTTCAACGAATCGAACGAGTACCCCAGCTTCTGGCAGATTTCCGTATTGACGGTCGCCGTTCCGTTGTCAAAGGTGCGCACGGGAAGCGTCGCCGGCTGCTTGCCGTCGAGCAGAATCTCCGCCGCCATTTCGGCGGTTTCCGCCCCCAGATTGGCATAATCCACGCCGTAGCCGAGGAAGGCTCCGTTCAGTGCGAACGAATCCGCGCCCGTATAATGCGGGATTCCGGCCTCCGCCAGCGTCTCATAGATGGTGAGCTCCGACTTCATGACGGTGTTATCCTGCGGCGTGAACACGGCGTCCACCTTGTCCGCCACCAGTGCCTGGGCCGCCAGCGCAATCTCGTCCACCGTGGTCCCCGTGCGCTCCACATAGGCAATACCGCGCCGCGTCAGCTCCTCCTTGGCGCGTGCAATAGCGGAGGTGGAGGAATCCTGTCCCACATCGTACAGCAGACCGACCTTGGCCGTATCCGGGTTGGCGGCAAAAATCAGATTCATGATGGCCGCCGTGTCCAGGTAATCGGAGGTGCCGGTCATGTTGCTGCCCGGAGTCTCCAGAGAATTGACCAGTCCGACCGAAACCGGATCGGATACGGCGGAAAAGACCACCGGCAGATCACTTCCCTCGGTCGCCGCCTGCATCGCCATCGCCACCGGGGTCGCCACACCGATCATCAGATCCGCGCGGTCCGCCTGAAAATTGGAGATGATCTGCGACAGCAGCGCCGAATCACCATTGCAGTTATCGTAGAGCACACGGAAGCGCACACCCCGCTCCTGACCGATGGAGGTCAGACGGGCCTGAATATTTTCCGCGATCTGATTCAGCGAGGCATCGTCCACATAGTTGCAGATTCCGACAACATATTCCTTAACGCCGTCCTCCGGACCATCCGAGCCCGAGCCCGCGGGAGCAGAGGTGCATCCGGACAGAAGACCGGCCAGCAGCAAAACAGCCAGTACCAAAGCAGTCAGTTTTTTCATAAAAAGGTCATCCTTTCTTGATCGGTAAATTCATAAAAATCGGTGTATACGGCGGCGCGAAATGACAGTGTGTACGGCGCAGCCGCGCCAGTGTTTACTCATCACGAACATATGCCATACCTCCTGAAAACAAAAAACTCCCGTCCCGCAATCTTCCAATTGCTGGGACAGGAGTGTTCATCCTGCGGTGCCACCCGGCTTAACGCGCGTTCTGTTCACGCGTTCTCTCATTGCGTACCGACATACGCCGACATTTGTTTACGGAGCGCCCTCTCCGTCTCCCATACTCCGGAAATTTCCGTTTCTGCTCGCCCTCGGAAGTCCATTCGTTTCCGCTCGGTTCTGCCGCGCTTCCACCGCCCGCGGCTCTCTGTAAGAAGGAACTCGGAAACTACTCACTCTTCTTCAACGGTTTAGTGCATTATAGCACGGAAGAAAGGCCTTGTCAACCCCCTTTGTTGAAATTTTCGGATTCTTCCGTCAAGCCCCATCTTCCGGCAGAACAAACGGCACACAGAGCGCCCGCACCGAAAGGCCGCCTTCCCCGTACCGTCGGCCGATTTTTGCGGGAAAAGTTAAAATTAAGACTTGCATTTTGCCGTAAAGTGTGATAAAATACAGAGCATGGTAT
>URYX01000174.1 GCA_900552225.1 uncultured Oscillospiraceae bacterium
AGGGGCCAACCGTGTTTTAATAATTCAAAGAGAAAGAATCGGAAATTCACGGTTTTCATTTTTTGCATTAGGCTGCTTTTGCGGCCTGCGGCCTTTTTTGACAGTCTGACTCACACTATGTGAGTACATAGCGTGAGTATGCGAAAAGCCGCGTCAAAGAGGAAAAAAATTAAAGCAGAGTGTGCGGCCCGCGTGTCGGCATTGCACTCTGCTTTTTTGCTTTGGAAGCGGCGCGGGACAAGACCCCGACCGGGAGGCCCCATTTTGCTCCGCTGCCGCATGGCGGCAGGCCGCATCGGCTGCCTGCCGGCACGGTGTGACGGCCACACCGGCCGTCCGTTTGTCTACAGCTCAAATTTTCCGCGTAATTCGACCACCTTGCCTATGACCTCGACGGAGCTCTCGGAAATTTCCCGCTTTGTAAAATTGACCGGGATATATTTGGGGTTAAAGGCAATCAGGGAGATACCGTCCCCGTGCTTGATCAGCCGCTTGACGGTGGCCTCGCCTCCGCTGAGGCGAATGACGGCAATGTCGCCGCTGTCGATATCCGATTGCTGCCGGACAATGACAACGTCTCCCTCATACATGCGGGGCTCCATGCTGTCGCCCTGAATGCGCAGCGCAAAGTATTCGCCCTGTCCGGCCAGGGCTTCATCGATTTCCTCATATTCCAGAACCGTGCGCACGGCCTCCGGAGGGAGTCCGGCGTTCGCCCCGGAAAGTACCGGAATGCGGCGGGGGCGGATGGGGGTACTGCCCAGCAGATCATCGACCGTGACCTGAAACAAATCGGCAATTTCCTGCATTTTGGCGGCAGAGGGATTTCTTGTCCCGCTTTCCCAGTTGCCGACTGTCCCCTGCGCCACGTGAAGCACATCTGCCAGCTGCTTTTGCGACAGAGACGCATGTTCACGCAGCGCCTTCAGTTGACAGCGAAACAAAACGATCACTCCTTACGGGAGAACTGGCAATATATTATAGCAAAAAAACTTACATTTTGTCAATCTGAGCTTACTTTTGCAAAAAAAACTCACATTATGTGTTGACAAAATGACGATTTTGTGGTATAATCCATCACACAATGTGATTGATGCATCGGTCATATCCAAAAGAGAAAGGGTACATCAAAAAGGGGACATAAGGAGGAACGAGAATGTGTGAGTTGTGTATGCAGGAGCCCTGTGCCTGGGGCTGTCCGAACGCCGGTTTGCTGCGGGAGCATCCGGTGTGTTCTTGGTGCTGCGAACCGATTATGGATGCAGCCTATTACGATGTGGACGGTGATATTGTCTGTACCGACTGCATGGAGGCGTGCCGTCGGTATACCTTCGACATGTGACGGCGGCGGGGAGGGGAGGCATATGTCCGGTATATACCAGCCCTTGACCGAGGAGGCGCGCCACCTGAAGCGGCAGCTGTCTCCGTGCGTACAGTATGCATTATGGATTGCGGAGCTGGAGGAGGAGTGCGGGGATCTCCGGGGAATGCGGCTGTCGGAGGAGACGCGGCTCGAAAATCAGCTCAGGCAGATGCGGCAGGATTGGGAGGCCCGCCGCCGAGAGGCCTCCCGGCTGATCACACAGACGGAATCGCTGACCTCTCTGGAGCGGCGCATTCTGCGCCTGCGCTATCTCTGCGCATCTCCGTGGGACGGCATCTGCGTGCAGGTGCACAGGGAGAGCGGAGCGGTCTATGCGGCATATCGCCGGGCCCTGAACAAGTTGGCCGAAGCGGGAGACGGGGCTCCGGAATGACCCGGCGCAGGCACCGATGACGGTGAGAGCTGCCGAAACGGTGCGCCCGGGGCGCGGCGGCCGAAAAGGTGAATACGGTACAGGACAGAGGCGGATGGAACGCACGGCGGTTTTCTCCGCCTCTGTCTGTCAAAAAGGCCGCAGGCCGCAAAAGCAGTGTAAGGCCTGGAGCGGCCTGGAGGTGTGAAATGCCGCAGGAAATCTATTCCGTTTATAAGGAGGAAGGGCGCTCCGCGAGAGAGGAGCCATCATGCAGCAGTCCGCACGATGGCTGCGGCAGCGACGGGTCGGCTCCCGGCCGCGCCGCGGGGGAGGCTGGGGAGCCCGGCACCGGAAGCTCGGTCATCTCCGTCATATGCTTCCAGAACTTTTTCGGCATCAGCTGCCGGCGCAGCTCGGGGTTGATGCGCTCCTCGATGGCCACCGTATCGTAAAAGGTTTTCCAAAGCTTGCGGTAGGCCCGTTCGTTTTCCGACAGATCCGGTGCCTGCAATCCGTCGGCGGTGGTGAGCACCCAGCGATGGCCGTCGAACAGGCCGGAGCAGGTGTGACTCTTATCGTAGATGACAAAGGCCTGAGTGTTCAGGCGGTGCGCAAAATGCGGCATGATGATCGGCAGCACCATGAATTCGGGGGAGATTTCGGCGTAATACACGCCGGTGACGGTCTGCGCAAAGCGGATAAACTGCAGCAGGTGCCCGGCCTCCCGGGAGACAAGGGCGGCGTGCTTGTTGACGGCGGCAACGCGCGGATCGGTCAGAAGACGCGGCAGACGGAATCCCTCGCAAAATCCGAGCCGGAGATAGCGGTAAAGGTCGTCGGTGACCTCGGGGGTATTTTTCAAAAAGGCCGTCCATACGGTATGATACACCTCTGTCCCCATTTTGGAGCGGATGGCGCGCGCTACGCGGCCGGACTTTTCCCGGTCGGTTTCCACCGTTCGGTATTCCTGACCGAATTCGGTCTGAACGGTTTCGGGGCGGATCAGGGCCTCCGGATTCCGGTCAACATAGGCCTCGAACACGGCGGTCAGAAAGCCGTCAAAGGTGGTGTCGTACAGGTAGGTCACAGCTCTCCCGTCATACATTGGCGATACTCCTCTCGGTGAGTCGGCAGGAAGGGTCCGGAGGAAAACAGCGAAAGCTGTTCGCCGCCGGTGTCCGACGGCAGGGCGCCCGCCCGCAGACGTGTTTCCATGGTCAGATTCTGATAGGCAAACTCATAGTCCGGGCGGAAGCCCTCCTGCATCTTGCCGTCGCAGGTGACAAAATAGGCGGCCCGCTTCATCACGACGCCCAGCTTGCGCAGATCCTCCAGCCGCAGCCGCCCGGCGCGGCGGGCATACAGGATGCGCCCGGCGGAGCGGACGCCGATTCCCGGGACGCGCAGCAGGGTCTCCTTGTCGGCGCGGTTGACCTCGACCGGAAAGCGGTCGAGGTGACGCAGCGCCCAGCTGCATTTGGGGTCGAGCAGCGGGTCGAGCGACGGATGCTGTTCGTCCAGAATTTCCTCGACCCGGAAGCCGTAATAGCGCAGCAGCCAGTCGGTCTGATACAGCCGGTGCTCCCGCAGCAGCGGGGGCGGAACGTTTTTCGGGAGCAGGGCATGGGTCCCGACGGGAATGTAGGCGGAGTAAAAGACCCGCTTTAGGGCATACCGCCGGTAGAGCGCCTCGGTCAGCCGCAGAATCTGAAAATCGCTGTCCGGTGTGGCCCCGATAATCATCTGGGTGCTTTGCCCGGCGGGGGCAAAGCGCGGGGCGTGGCGGTACAGCGTCATCTCCTCGCGCCCCTGCAGAATGCCGTCGCGGATGGCCGTCATCGGCCGCAGGATGGTCTCCCTGGTCTTGTTGGGACAAAAGGTACGCAGAGCCCGCTCGCTTGGCAGCTCGATGTTGACGCTCATGCGGTCGCAGAGCGTGCCGAGCTTCTGCACAAGCTCGGGGGAGCAGCCGGGAATGGCCTTGGCGTGAATGTAGCCGCGGAAGCCGTAGGTGTCGCGCAGCAGCGACAGCGTGCAGCACATGGTCTCCATGGAGCGGTCGGGCGATCCTGACACGCCGGAGCTTAAAAACAGACCCTCGATCATATTGCGGCGGTAAAAGCCGATCGTCAGCTCGGCCAGCTCCTGCGGTGTGAAGGAGGCGCGCGGCAGGTCGTTGGAGCGGCGG
>URYX01000175.1 GCA_900552225.1 uncultured Oscillospiraceae bacterium
GCCGCACTTCGGGCACTCCACACTGCCCTCGAGCAGCTCATCCTCATCCACTTCAAACTCCTCGCCGCAGGAGGGGCAGGTCACCTCATACAGACCGTCATCGTCGCCGCCGCAGCAATCGCAATCACAGTCATCGTCGTCGTAATAATCGCTCTCCAGCGCGTCCAGATCCTCATCGATCTCGTCCACCTGAGCACCCATCTCCACGACACAGTCGTTCAGGTCCTCCATATCGTTGGCCATATCTCCGAGCACATCCAGAATGGCCGTCAGCAGTTTGCCCTCCTTGCTCTCCTTGTCGAACGCATAGCCCTCGACAAGGCCCTTCAGGTAGGCTACCTTTTCCAAAGTCGTCATCATCCGTTTCCTCCTTTTAAGCGGCTCTGCCGCCAAATTGTCTGTGTTGCCTCGGTTGCCTGCAAAGCAGCGGCTTACGCACGCTCCATATACTCACCCGTGCGGGTGTCGATCCGGATCATTTCGCCCTCGTCAATGAACAGCGGGACGCGCACCTCCGCACCCGTCTCCAGCGTGGCCGGCTTGGTTGCGTTGGTCGCGGTATCTCCCTTGAAGCCGGGATCCGTCTGCGTTACCTGCAGCTCCACGAAGTTCGGCGGCTCCACGCCGAATACCTTGCCCTTGTAAGAGGCAATGCGGCAGACCATGTTCTCCTTGACAAAGCGGAAGTTATCCGACAGGACATCCTTATTCAGAGGAACCAGCTCATAGGTTTCGGGGTCCATGAAGTAATACAGGTCGCCGTCGTTGTAGGAGTATTCCATCTCCTTGCGCTCGACATAGGCGGTCGGGAACTTGTCGTTCGGGTTGAACGTGCGCTCCACCACGCTGCCGGCAATCACATTGCGGATCTTCGTGCGTACAAACGCCGCACCCTTTCCGGGCTTAACATGCTGGAATTCCACGATCTGGTAAACGTTGCCGTCCATTTCAAAGGTGACACCGTTGCGGAAATCGCCTGCTGTGATCATATTGATTGTTCCTCCTAAATTCACTTTCTATACTATTTTACTGTATCTTTCTCCGTTTTTCAAGAGGTAAAACGGGAAATTTACAAAGTTGTCAGGTTTTTCGGGGATTTTGTGAAGTTTTCGATGCCGTTCTCCGTAATGAGCACCATATCCTCAATCCGCACACCGAATTTTCCTTCCAGATAGATGCCCGGCTCCACCGTCACCACGTTGCCGACCGCCAGCCGATCCTCACCGGCCCCCTGCGACAGACGCGGCATCTCATGAATCTCCACTCCGACGCCATGCCCCGTGCTGTGTCCGAAGTACGGCCCGTAGCCGGCAGCACGGATGACCTCCCGCGCCGCCGCATCCGCCGCCTTGCACGAGACTCCGCTCTTCAGCATTTTCAGACAGGCCAGCTGCGCCTGCAGCACCGTATCGTACACCAGCCTTTGCTCATCGGACACGCTGCCCACCGCCACGGTACGGGTCATATCCGAGTGCCACCCGTGCCACAGGGCACCGAAATCCATGGTCACAAAGTCGCCGCGCTCGATCTTCTTGTCGCCCGGCACCCCATGCGGCAGCGAGGAATTGGCACCGGACACCACAATAAAGTCAAAGGAGACCGCATCCGCCCCCTGACGGCGCATAAAGAATTCCAGATCGAGCGCCACCTCCTTTTCGGTGCGGCCCGGCTCAATCCGTTCCAGAATATAGGTATAGCCCTCATCCGTCAGACGCTGCGCCTCCCGGATTGCCTCGACCTCCTCCGCCGTCTTGCACAGACGCAGCTCGTTCAGCCATCTGTCCAGCGTGGCATCGGTCACGATTTCCGTCTCCGGCAGCAGGGAGCGAAAACGGTGGAAGGTAGCGAGATCCAGTCCCGTCTCCTCCACATACAGGCGCCGGATACCGTGCTTCTCCAGCTGCTCCTGCAGGGTCTGCTCCATACGCTCGTACATACCGCACTGCGCACCGCGCACCTGCGCGCGCGCCGCCTCAATGTAGCGGAAATCGGTCATAAAATACCCGGCATCCGCCGTGACCAGCACATATCCGTCCGAGGCGTCGAAGCCGGTCAGATACCGGCGGGTGTGCTGCCATACCAGCGCCGCCGCCTGCCGGTCGGGAAGTTTTTGCTGCAGCTGTTCCATCTTGTTCATGATAAAGCCTCCTGATAAAGCATTTGAAGTACGGCGGCATCCCGCGTCTGTGTTCCGTCCGATTCACAGATGACAGTCGGGGTCAGCCCGCGCTCCGCCAGCAGCTCCATAAGCGGCGCCGGCTCGGGGCCGTACAGGGCATCCTCAAACGTCAGGTGTCGCTTTTCGCCGCCCGACGTATACTCGATTTTGGAAAAATGCGCATGGAAGGCGCGCCCGCGCTCCTCTCCCAGAGCATCGGTCAGCGTATCCAGCAGCGACGCAAACGCCTCACGGCTGTTCAGCTCTCCGTGTGTCCGGCTGTTCAGATGGCCGAAATCGATGCAGGGAATCCACCGCTCCTCCGCCCGGCACAGCGTCAGAATCTCCCGGAAATCTCCAAGCTGGCCGATCTTGCCCATGGTCTCGGGACAGATGTGCACCGCGGACAGCCCTTCCGCATCCAGAAGCGCCTGCGCCCGCAGCAGGGTTTCCCGCGCCAGCGCCGTGGCCTCCTCCCGCCCGAGGCCGCCGAGACCGCCGGGATGCACCACGATGCGGTCGCCGCCGAGCCGAAAGACCGCCGCGGCACTGTCCAGAATATACCGCAGACTGTTTTCCCGCTTGTCCGGATCGGCCGAGGCCAGCGAAATAAAATACGGTGCATGGAGCGACAGGCGCACCCCGCACTCGTCGGCCGTGCGGCGCAGCGTCTCCGCCGTCTCCTCCGACAGCCGCACCCCGCGTCCGCACTGATATTCATAGGCCGTAAGGCCCTGTGCCGCGACATAGCGCAGCATATCCTCGGTGGATTTTTTGCCGGTGGCGTAAAAGTCCCGGCAGTTGCCCGCCGGGCCAAACCGCGCACGGCGCTCCGTCTGTTTCGCTCCGTTCATCCCATATCCTCCTGCCGAGCCTGGTAGCGGCGTACAATCCCCTTCTCCAGGCGCCGCTTGAGCATAATGGTCGGGCGATCGGTTTCCAGCTCAATCGGCATCAGCTGAATGATGCGAATGCCGGCCAGACGCGCCGCCAGCACATCGGTAAACACCTGATCCCCGATCGCGACACACTCCCTGAGCGGAAGCCGCAGCCGCCGCGCCGCACGGAAATAGCCGATCGGAGACGGCTTGCACGCAAACGCAATCGACCGCAGTCCGACCTTTTCGGCAAACGGCCGCACCCGCCTGGGCCATCCGTTGGAGACAATGGTCATGGCGAACCCCTCAGCCTCCATCCGGTCCAGCCAGGCCCGCACATCCTCCGACAGCTCCTGACTGTGAAAGCGGGTAAGGGTATTGTCCACATCCAGCAGCAGTCCGCGCACGCCCATCGCACGCAGCTCCTCCGGCGTAATATCCGTGATCCGCTCTCTGAGCGCGGTAGGGTAAAAAATCGACATAGGCATTTCTCCGATAACAGCGGAATGGGGGGCCGAAGGCGGGCAAACGGTCGCCGCTTCTCCGGATTTTACTCAAGCAAAAAGCGGGCATTGCTGCCCGCTTTTTTGACTGCTTACTTGAATTTACGTTTGCGGGCAGCCTCCGATTTCTTCTTGCGCTTGACGGAAGGCTTCTCGTAATGCTCTCTCTTACGAACCTCCGCAAGTACACCGGAACGCGCGCAGGACTTCTTCCAGCGACGCAGAGCGCTGTCCAGGCTCTCATTCTCTTTTACGCGGATCTCTGACATTTGTATTCCCTCCCTCCGCTATTGCAGGGGCTGATTTGTGACACACAAAATCTGTGTTTAGTATACCGTAAAAAACGCTCTCCGTCAAGAGGATTTTTCAAGAAAACGGCG
>URYX01000176.1 GCA_900552225.1 uncultured Oscillospiraceae bacterium
GCTTGGTCATGCCGGCAATCATCTCCGCGATGGCCAGACCCGCCTCGATATCGCCGCCCACCGTGTTGAGCAGGATCAGCAGGCCCTCGATGTCACGGCTCTCCTCGATGGCCACCAGCTGCGGCAGCACGTGCTCATACTTGGTGGTTTTGTTTTCCGAGGTCAGCACATAGTGCCCCTCGATCTGTCCGATGATCGTCAGGCAATGGATCACATAGCGGCCGTTATCCGTGGTCACCGCTCCGTTTTCCACCGTGTCCTTCAGCTCGGACTGAATCTGTTCCGCCTCCGTTTGTTCCGGAGAGGATTTCGGATGGTTGGCTTCGGTCATTCCGGGTTCCTCCTGTCCTGTCGAATAGACATAGGATACCCATCCGCCGAGGCCGCTATGCAGTTTTGTCCGCAAAGCCCGTGCCGCCTGCTTTTTTACAGATTACAGTATAGCATTCTTTCCGCAAAAGGGCAAGTCTCCCGCAAAAAATTTCCGAAAAGCCCCGCGCGCAGGCAGAAATTTCCTGCCCGTTTTTCCCGGAAACGCGGCATACTATGGCTGAAGCCGTTTTCCGTTCGGCGGAGCGGCTTTCTATTCCCCACAAAGGAGCACACAGGTCATGAGCCATGAGAAAAAGCGCAAGCCGCATCCCTGGGACAAGCCGGAGGAGGACATTCCCGACGTGATTTGGGGCGGCCACCGGAACGCCTCCGACTTCGGACGCTCGGGCGGTGTTATCGACCCCGCCGGGCGGCTTCCTCTGCCGCAAATGGACAAGGATTTCTGGGGCTTCCCGAAGCTCAACTGACGCGTCTGGCTGCCGCTTTGTTCACGGACACTGTACGGGAAAACACACGAAAAGCAGTCGGAAGCCCGGCGGAAATTCTCCGCCGGGCTTCCGACTGCTTTTTGCAAATGTAAAACAGACCGATAGCTTTTTCTCCGTACAAATCGGTATTTCAGGGGGGCTCCCCTGTCAGAGGGAGCAAAGGAGAGTGGGGCGCCGGAAGCGGCAGCGAAACGGAGGCTTTTCTCTCCCTCAGTCGGCTGCGCCGACAGCTCCCTCGTCAGAGGGAGCGAAGGAGGGCCGGGCTCTGCTCATACACAATTTTGAATTACCCGGCAAAGCCTCGGGCTTTGCCGGGCACGCCGTCCGCGTCAGGGGGAGCTTAAGAGTGCGGCATCCGACTCCGTTTCAGGCGGGGCCACGGGAGCTGCGCCAGCAGCACCGCCGCAAACACCAGAACACACCCCACCCACTCCTTGACGGTCAGGGTTTCCCGCAAAAACAGCCAGCCGAACACGGCGGCAAACACCGATTCGAGGCTCATAAGCAGCGTGGCCGAGGTGGGATCCGTGCGGCGCTGCCCCAAAATCTGCAGCGTATAGCCCACGCCGCAGGACATCACGCCGGCATAGAGAATCGTTCCGCGCGCCGCAAGGATGCCCGACCACTCCGGCGTCTCCGTGCAGAAGGCGCCGATCAGCGTGAGAACCCCGGCGGTCAGAAACTGGATGCAGGCCATCCGGACACCGTCCACCTCGCGGGCCGTAAAGTGATCCACCGCCAGGATATGCAGCGAAAACACCACGGCGCAGCCGAGCACCAGCCAGTCTCCGAGGGAGACGGAGAAGCCTTCCTTGACGCACAGCAGGTAAAACCCGAGGACGGCGAGCAGCACGCAGAGCCACATTTTGGCGGGGATTTTCTGATGAAAAAACACGCCGAGAAAGGGCACGATGACAATATAGAGTGCCGTAATAAAGCCGGCCTTGCCCGCCGTCGTCATGCAGAGACCGTACTGCTGCAGACTGCTGGCCACGCAGAGCAGCACGCCGCAGCAGACTCCGCCGACCGCCGAATTCTTACGGATTGCCCGCCGCTTTTCGGGGGACAGTCCGCGCCGCTCGGGCGACAGGCGATTCAGCAGCAGAATGACCGGAAGCAGCACCAGCCCTCCGAGCAGCGTCCGCACCCCGTTATAGGTGAGCGGCTCCACATACTCCATCCCCGCGCTTTGGGCCACAAAGGCGGCACCCCAGATCAGAGCCGTCAGCAGCAGTATCAGATTGCCCTTCCACTTTCCGTTCATTGCGGTTTCCTCCCTCACGGCCGACATCTTACGACACCGTTTGAAGCAGTATTATACCGCCGTCCGCCGCAAAAGTAAAGAGGGCGTGCGGTATTTTTTGATTCCGCCGGGCTGTGGGAATTCTCCCTCTTGCGAAAACCGGAAAATCTGATATACTGATAGATACATTTGTTGCGAAGGGCGTGTAGCTATGGCAGCCATCAAGCATATCGATCTGTATACCGACGGGGCCTGCTCCGGCAATCCGGGGCCGGGGGGCTACGGCACTATCCTCTCCTATCAGGGGCACGAGCGCCGTCTCTCCGGAGGAGAGGCCAACACCACCAACAACCGCATGGAGCTGACGGCCGTTATCGAGGGACTGGCGGCGCTGAAGGAGCGCTGCGAGGTGACGGTATACAGCGACTCCAAATATGTCGTGGACGGCATCGAGAAGGGATGGGCGCGCAGCTGGAAGCGGAACGGCTGGCGCAAGGCCGACCGCAAGCCGGCGCTGAATGCCGAGCTCTGGGATCGCCTGCTGCAGCTTCTGGATGCCCACGACGTCTCCTTTGTATGGCTGAAGGGGCACGCGGGGCATCCGATGAACGAGGAATGCGACCGCATGGCGGTGGCCGAGAGCATGAAATTCCGGATGGGACGCTGAGATTTTTCGCCGATCGGGACAGCATCGGACACGGTATCCCCCGTTTCGACCCGGAAAGAAAGATTTTTCCTGCATTTTCTGAAAAAAAGGTTGCAATCTACACCAAAATGGTATATATTATATTTGGCTCCGGAAGGAACCGGTATTTTTGCAGGAATGAGAGGATAAAAACAGTGACAGATCACAGAATTTATGCCGATAACGCCGCTACCACGCGGCTTTTGCCTTCGGTTCTGGAGGCCATGATGCCCTATCTGACGGAGGAATACGGAAATCCCTCCTCCCTCTATGCCTTCGGACAGGAGTCCCGGGTAGCAGTGGACAATGCGCGCCGCACCGTTGCGGAATGTCTGCACTGCCTCCCGGCCGAGGTATTCTTCACCTCCGGCGGCAGCGAGGCGGACAACTGGGCCATCAAGATGGTGGCGCAGGCACAGAAAAAGAAGGGGAAAACCCACATCATCTCCACCGCGTTTGAGCATCATGCCGTGCTGCACACGCTGAACGCCCTGAAGAAAGAGGGCTTTGACATCACGCTGCTCCCCGTATACGAAAACGGGATTGTGCATGTGGAGGATGTGGCAGCCGCCATCCGCGAGGATACGGCGCTTGTCTCCGTGATGTTTGCCAACAACGAAATCGGCACGCTGCAGCCGATTGCCGAAATCGGCCGTCTGTGCCGCGAGCGCGGCGTGCTGTTCCATACGGATGCCGTGCAGGCGGTCGGGCATGTACCGGTCGATTTCGAGGGCATGCAGATTGACATGCTGTCCCTGTCCGGCCACAAGTTCCACGGCCCCAAGGGAATCGGCGCGCTGCTGATCCGGAAGGGGCTGCGCTTCGGTAACCTGATCGACGGCGGGGCGCAGGAGCGCGGACGCCGGGCCGGTACGGAAAATACGGCCGGAATCGTCGGCATGGCCACCGCCATGAAGCTCGCCTGCGATTCCATCGAAACGGTGGCGCCCGCGCTGCGGGACAAGCGCGACCGTCTGATCCGCGGACTGCTCGCCTCGGTGCCGCGCTGCCGTCTGAACGGCGACCCGGACCGGCGGCTGCCCGGCAATGTCAACATCAGCTTTGAGGGCGTGGAGGGCGAAAGCCTGCTCCTGCTGCTCGATATGCGCGGCATCTGCGCCTCGTCCGGCTCCGCCTGCACCTCCGGCTCGCTGGAT
>URYX01000177.1 GCA_900552225.1 uncultured Oscillospiraceae bacterium
TATGAGGTCACACTGCTGGAGGAGAGCGAGGAATTCGGCGGCATTTCCCGCACGGTACGGCACGGCGGCAACCGCATGGACCTGGGAGGTCATCGCTTTTTTTCCAAGGATGACCGTGTGATGCAGTGGTGGCTTGACCGGATGCCGCTGCAGGGAGCCCCCTCCTTCGATGACCGGATTCTCGGGCGGGAAAAGCCGTTGGCGGAGAACGGACCCGATCCCGACCGGGAGGATCGGGTGATGCTGTGGCGCCAGCGCGTCTCCCGCATTTATTACAACAAGCACTTCTTCGATTATCCCGTCAGCATGAAGTGGGATACCATCCGCAATATGGGCTTCCTCACGACCGTAAAAGCCGGCTTCAGCTACCTCGGAGCCCAGCTGCACAAGCGTCCGGAGAACTCCCTGGAGAATTTTTACATCAACCGCTTCGGCAAGGTGCTGTACGGGATGTTCTTTGAGGGCTATACCGAAAAGCTGTGGGGACGCCATCCGCGCGAGATTGCCGCAGACTGGGGCTCACAGCGCGTCAAGGGACTGTCCATCCGCGCCGTGCTGAAGGATATGCTCGGGAAGGTGCTCCCCGGCAAAAAGAACCGGAAGGTGGAGACCTCGCTGATTGAGCAGTTCGTCTACCCAAAATACGGGCCGGGGCAGCTGTGGGAGGCGGTAGCCGAGGAGGTAAAAGCCCTGGGCGGAACGGTCGAAACCGGCTGCCGTGCGGTCGGTTTGGAGCGGGACGGCGACCACATTACGGCGGTGCTCTGCGAAAAGGACGGCGAAACCGTGCGGCGGGAGGCCGATATCGTCATCTCCTCGATGCCGCTGTGCGATCTCGTAGCCGGATGCGAGGATGTCCCCGCCGACGTGCGCCGCATAGCCGAGGGACTGCCCTACCGTGATTTCGTGACGGTGGGCCTGCTCGTGGACCGGCTGGCCCTGAAAAACGAAACCAACATCCGGACGCTCGGCAACATCGTCCCGGACTGCTGGATCTACGTGCAGGACACCGGCGTAAAGCTCGGCCGCATTCAGATTTTCAACAACTGGTCGCCGTATATGTGCAAGGATCCGGAGCATACGGTGTGGATCGGGCTGGAGTATTTCTGCCGCGAGGGTGATGCCTTCTGGGCGATGGACGAGCAGGACTGCGTGGAGCAGGCCGTGGCAGAGCTGCGGAAAATGGGAGTGCTGGCTCCCGATACCGCAGTGCGCGACAGCCATCGGGAGCGCGTGAAGAAGGCCTATCCGGCGTATTTTGATACCTATGCGGAGATCGGGACTCTGACGGCCTGGCTCGACACGATCGATAACCTCTATTGCATCGGCCGCAATGGCCAGCACCGGTATAACAACATGGATCACTCCATGGTGACCGCCTTTGAAACGGTGGATGCCATTCTGAGCGGCAATGCGTCGCGGGAAGCCATCTGGCACGTCAACACGGAGGAAAGCTACCATGAATCGAAATGAGCGCTGGCAGGCGCTGCGCCCGCGTATTCCCGGCCTCATCGCCCTGGTATGCGGCGCACTGGCAGTAGGACTTGCGGCCTATTTCATGATCGGGCCGGCCCGCGGCTACTATCACGCCGACTGTGCGGATACGATCTTTTGGGCGGAGGCCTCGTGGGACGCCAAAGCCCTCTATAACACCGAATTTACCTACGCCTGCCTGCTGCCCTTCGGCGGCGAGCTGCTGATGATGCCCTTTGTGGCGCTGTTCGGCGTTTCGTTTACGGCGCATACGCTCGGCATGCTGCTGTTTCTGGCGGCGCTGACGGCGGCCGTGGTGTGGTTCTGCCGCACCATGGACTGGAGCTGGGGCTGGACGGGCCTGATGCTGACCTGCGTGCTCGGGGTGCTCTGCCTGAGCGAAAAGCTGCGCGAAATCTATTTCGGCCACATCATCTATTACAGTCTGGGCGGTCTGTTCCTGCTGGTCGGCCTTTCTCTGCTGCGCCGCGCCGAAGCGGGAGGGGTCACAGGCTGGCGCATCGTGTGGCTGTGCGTGTGGTTCTTTCTCTGCTCGCTGAACGGGTTGTCCGCGCTGGCTCTGTTCGCGGTTCCGGCGCTCGGCGGCTATTACGGCGAGCGATTTACGGAATGCTCGGAGCCGCTACTCGGAGAGACACAGCGGCCGGCACTGCTGACAATACTGTTTGCGCTGCTGTCGTCCGCGCTCGGCTATGGGGCGGGAATTCTGCTGGCGCATAATGTGACGGAGGGCTACGCCAATGCGTACTCCGGATTTTCTCCGGTGGCGGAATGGAGCGAGCATCTGCTGAGCTTCCTGCCGCACTGGCTGACCCTGCTCGGCGTGAACCTCAGCGGCTCGGAGCATTTCATGACCGCTGACGGTATTGCCGCACTGCTGCGGATCGGCGGGGGAATTTTGCTGCTGCTGGCGCCGGTCGTGGCGGTGTTTTTCTGGAAAAAGCTCAGCCGCCCGACGCGTGTCATGCTTCTGGCGCACGGCTGCAGCAGCGCCGTGATCCTGTTTGCCTTCATCTTCGGAACACTGTCCAGCGCCAACTGGCGGCTCAGCCCGATGGTGTTTACGGCAACGGTGACCACCGTAATGCTGGCGTATGAGCTGTGCCGCGGCCGGGGAAAGCGGTTCGGGGTGCTGCTGCTGACGGCGGTCACGGTGCTGTCCGCCTTCGGACTGCTGACCGTGGCCCGTATGCCGGCCGACTACGGACAGAACAAGGGTCTGTGTGAGCTGACCGCATATCTGAAGCAGGAGGGCTTCACCTACGGCTACGCCACCTTCTGGAACGCCGGAACGGTAACGGTGCTGTCCGATTCGGAGGTGAGGGTGCGCAACATCCAGTATTCCGGAGCCGATATCCGACCGTATACCTATCAGAGCCAAAAAAGCTGGTTTACCGACCAGGGACCGGAGGAGCGCTATTTCCTGCTGCTGACGGCGGCGGAATACAACGACCTGAAAACGGCGGGTCATCCGCTGACAGCGGAAGGAACCAAGGTGCTGCAGCACGGGAATTACCGCATTGTGCCGCTTGAGCGGGCACTGTTTGCGGGCGGATAAGCATTTCCCGGGGAAACGGGCGGCACGCTGACGCGGTTTTCCCCGCCGATGACCTCCGAACTGACGAAAAAGCGGCCGGGCCGATGCAACGCATCGACCCGGCCGTTCCCTATTCCTATAAAATTTTTATAGAATGCCAATCCGTATTCCCCCTTCGGCGCGCCGAAGGGCCTTTTTATTCCTCCCGCGGGCGATTCCGGCATAGGCGCAGCAGCAGCTTGCCCTCCTCGATGAGCAGCTCCTGCCGGTCGGCCGGCAGACTGCGAAAAACACGCAGCAGCTCACGCTCCGCCTCCGCATCCGTTTCCCGCACACCGTGACTCAGCAGATAATCGACCGACACATCGAAGTAATCCGCGATACGCTTGAGCGTCTCATGATCCGGCTCACGGCTGTTTTGAATATAATTGCCGAGCGTTGACGCGGCGATGTTCAGATCGGCCGCCATTTGCTTTTGCGTGATGCCTTCTTCGGCCAGCAGCTCACGCAGAGTTTCTCCGAAACGCATACGTATCTCCTTTCGCGCAGCATACATAAGTATGATACATGAGCGGAGACCCCATTTCCACTGAATAACTCATTTCGTGTTGACAAAACCATATTTGTGTAATATGATATTATATACTATATCTCGGCAGTCGAAAAAACAGGTATCACATCGAAGGGGGGAAATGAAGTATGGAGCAAACAACCGCTAAAAAGGCAGGAGGCGGCGCTGTCCTCAGTCTGCTGTTTGTGATCGCGGTCTTGCTGATTCCGAGGTGGCTCGGCGGGGATCCGTTTGGCAGCAAGAGTAGACAAAGCAATCGGGGTACAACCGTTTCGGAAACGGAATATTTTCCCGTTTGGT
>URYX01000178.1 GCA_900552225.1 uncultured Oscillospiraceae bacterium
GTCTGAGCCTACAGAGGCGCACGCCTTGCCCCTGCAGTCTTTCAGGCCGCCGGCTTTTTGCCGGCGGCCTGTCTGTTTTGTGAAAATCGGGCAAAAAGAAAAGAGAACGAATAAATATTTGCGTTATTTGCAAAATTCAAAATAAATATTCAAAATATGCTTGACAAAGCCGGAATATATGCGTATAATTATGCACATCACAAGGCAAGGGGGAAACGACCGTGAAAGCAGAAACAGTAAAAAAAGTGGTGTTGGCCTATTCCGGAGGTCTGGATACGTCGATCATTATCCCGTGGCTGAAGGAGAATTACGGCAATCCGTATATCATTGCCGTGGCCGGCAATGTCGGACAGGCGGATGAGCTGGAGGGGCTGGAGGAAAAGGCCTACAAAACCGGAGCCGACAAGTTCTATGCGGCGGACCTGTGCGATGAGATGGTCAACGATGTGATCATTCCGTCCATGCAGGCCGGAGCCGTCTATGAGGAATATCTGATGGGCACTGCTTTCGCGCGACCGGTTATTGCCAAGCGCCTGGTGGAAATCGCCAAGGCGGAGGGGGCGGATGCCGTTTGCCACGGTTGCACCGGAAAGGGCAACGACCAGGTGCGGTTTGAGCTGGCCATCCGCTATTTTGCCCCGGATATGAAGATTATCGCCCCCTGGCGGGAGTGGAGCATCCGGTCGAGAGACGAGGAAATCGATTATGCGGAGGCACATCAGGTGCCGCTGAAGATCAGCCGGGAGACCAATTATTCCAAGGATAAGAACCTGTGGCATCTGAGTCACGAGGGACTGGATCTCGAGGATCCGTGGAACGAGCCGCAGTACGAGAAGCCGGGCTTCCTGGAGATGGGGGTATCCCCGCTGGAAGCGCCCGATACGCCGACCTATGTCACCCTTGATTTTGAGCAGGGAGTTCCGGTGGCTCTGGACGGACAGAGCATGAGCGCCACGGAAATCATCGAGAGGCTGAATGTGCTGGGCGGCCAGAACGGCATCGGGCTGCTGGATATCGTGGAGAACCGGCTGGTCGGCATGAAATGCCGCGGTGTCTATGAGACGCCGGGCGGAACGATTCTGTATAAGGCGCATCAGACGCTGGAGATGCTCTGCCTCGACAAGATGACCGCGCACAAGAAGCAGGAGCTGAGCGTTTGCTTTGCGGAGCTGCTCTATAACGGACAGTGGTTTTCGCCGCTGCGCAAGGCGCTGTCGGCCTTTGTGACCGAGACGCAGAAGACCGTTACGGGTACCGTGCGGCTGAAGCTGTATAAGGGCAACATCATCCGCGCCGGCGTCAAGAGTCCGTATTCGCTGTATTCCGAGGAAATCTGCACCTTCGGAGAGAGCGATTACGATCAGGCGCAGGCAACGGGCTTTATCCAGCTGTGGGGGCTGCCCACGCAGGTGCAGGCCCTGATGGAGCAGGGAAAGCTGAATCCCTGAGGAGGGAAGAATCATGCCGAAATTATGGGCGGGACGCACGGAGGGCCCGACGGCCGGAATTGCCGATGCGTTCAACTCCTCCATTGCGGTGGATCGGCGGATGTACCGCCAGGATATCACCGGCAGCATGGCGCCCGCCGCCATGCTCGGGGCTTGCGGAATCATCACCGCAGAGGAGTCGGAGACGCTGATTGACGGGCTGCAGGCCATTCTGGACGACCTGGAGACGGGAGCGCTGACGGTGGATCCCGCCTGCGAGGATATCCATATGTTTGTGGAGCAGGTGCTGACCGAACGGATCGGGGAAACCGGGAAAAAGCTGCATACGGCCCGCAGCCGCAACGATCAGGTGGCGCTGGATACGCGGATGTATCTGCGGGACGAAATCGACACGGTGTATGCGCAGGCGGGCGGCCTGATTCGGGTGCTGACCGAGCAGGCGGAGCGGTATAAGGCGGCCATCTGCCCCGGCTATACGCACCTGCAGCGCGCGCAGCCCGTGACCTTCGGGCACCATCTTATGGCCTATGCCATGATGCTGCTGCGTGACCGCGGCCGCCTGGAGGATTGCCGACGACGGATGAATCAGTCCCCGATCGGCTGCTGTGCGCTGGCGGGGACGACCTATCCCACCGACCGCGAGGCGGAGGCCCGGGCGCTCGGCTTTGACGGAATCTGCCGCAACAGCATGGACGGTGTGTCCGACCGTGATTTCTGTGTGGAGCTGCTGAGCGCGCTGTCGATTCTGATGATGCATCTGTCCCGCCTGGCCGAGGAGCTGATCCTCTGGTCGAGCTGGGAGTTTCGCTTTATCGAGCTGGACGATGCCTTCACAACCGGCTCCTCGATTATGCCGCAGAAGAAAAACCCCGATATGGCGGAGCTGATCCGCGGCAAGACCGGCCGGGTATACGGCGACCTGATGGCGCTGCTGACGGTGCTGAAGGGGCTCCCGCTGGCCTATAACAAGGATATGCAGGAGGACAAGGAGGGCGTATTCGATGCCTGCGACACCGTGAAGCTGTGCCTGCAGGTGCTGACGGAGATGCTGCCCGGCATGAAGGTGCACACGGAGACGATGAAGCGGGCGGCGCAGGAGGGCTTTATCAACGCCACCGATCTGGCGGATTATCTCGTGCGCAGGGGGCTGCCCTTCCGCAGCGCCTATAAGCTGTCGGGACAGATCGTCGCACGCTGTATCGCCGACCGGACGGTGCTGGAGCAGCTGCCGCTGGCGGTCTACCGGGAGTATTCCCCGCTGTTTGCGGAGGATGTCTATGCGGACATTGACCTGAATACCTGTGTGGAAAAACGGATTTCTGCCGGCGGCACCTCCGTGGCCTCGGTGACGGAGCAGATCGCCTACGTAAGAGAATGCATACCGGATGCGTATGCAATATAGAGAGGAGTTATAACGATGAAACAGTGGAAGAAGCTGACGGCGCTCTTTTTGGCGCTTGGGTGTATGGTCGGCGGGCTGACCGCCTGCGGCGGCAGCGGAAAGAGCCTGGAGAGTGTCCAGAAGGCGGGAACGCTGGTGATCGCCACGAGTCCCGATTTCCCGCCCTTTGAGACGCTGGAAAACGGCAAGGTGGTCGGTATCGAGATCGATATTCTGCAGAAGGTGGCGGAGTCGATGGGCGTGACGCTGACGATTGAGCAGATGGATTTTGAAGCGGTGATCCCGGGTGTACAGGCCGGACGGTTCGATGTGGGCGTTTCGGGCATCACCGTTACGGAGAAGCGAAAGGAAAACGTGGATTTTTCAGACCCGTATTTCCTGGCGTCCCAGGCCATCGTTGTGACGCAGGACAGCGCGGTGACCGGCAAGGCCGACCTGACGGGCAAGAGGATTTCGGTGCAGACCGGAACCACGGCGGAGGAATACTGCCGCCAAAACGGCTACGAGGTGCTGTCGTTTACGGCCAATAACGACGCGGCGGCGGCGCTGACCTCCGGCAAGGTGGACGCGTGGGTCGTTGACAATGAGGTGGCGGTGGCGCTGGCGGCGCAGCAGGGGCTCAAGGTGCTCGATGAGGCGATGACCACGGAGCCGTATGCCTTTGCGTTTGCCAAGGGCAGCGATACCCTGGTGGCCAAATTCAACGAGGAGCTTGCCAAAATGCTGAAGGACGGCACGGTGGCCGGCATTTTTGAGGCCTACGGCGTGCCGTATGTTTCGCCCGTTGCCTGACAGACCATAAAGGCGGGTACCGTGCTGCAGACAAAGCAATCGGGGTCCCATCGTTTTTTCGGCAAGACCGCGCGGCAATCGGCTTTGTTACCCTCCGCTCACCATGCATTAAGCATGCCTCGGTCGGGTGCTGCGCCGCTCATCCGCGCGGTTGGCCGAAAATCTTCGATCGGAAACGAGAAGATTTTTTCGTTTGGAAAGTCGAAGAA
>URYX01000179.1 GCA_900552225.1 uncultured Oscillospiraceae bacterium
GAATACGACCGCGCCAATCAGGCAGACCCGGCCGTTCAGGTTGAATTTTCGCTCGGAATAATCCCACCAGCGGGCGTGAAACAGCTTCTCCATCACATAGGAGGTCAGGTATTCCAGTGTGCAGGTGACGAGGGCTCCGAGGAAGAACAGCAGCACAGGCTGGGTGATGCGCCCGAGGATCAGGAGATCCAGAACGGCGCCGAAGCCGTAGATCGGGCAGTAGGGGCCATTCAGGAAGCCGCGGTTAATCCAGCGGCGGGCGGAGAAGGAGCAGAGCAGGCTTTCGTAGACCCAGCCGACGAAGCTGTAAAACATCAGCCACAGAAAGTAATTCTCGAGCAGTTCCAGTGCCATGGGCGGCAACCTCCTTGTGTGTATCGGTCAGATTTTGGCTCTGCGTGCGGCACCGGGCAGGGTCTCCCGGATGGCGCAGAGCTTGTCGGCGGCGCACAGGATCAGGCTTTCGCGGTAATGCGGCAGGGTGAGCGACAGCGGGAACATATGGGAATGAATCATGTTCTGCTCGCGGCGGCTCAGGCCGAAATCGCGCTGCGCGTTGCGCATGGCGCGCGCGGCGTGATGAAAGGCATGGAGCCGGTGGCTTTTGTCCGGCTCGTGCCAATCGTAGAGAAAATAGTCGTGCAGCAGGGCTCCCCGCACGAGGGCCCGCGTGTTGACGCGGAACGGCAGGCGCTCCGCCAGGCGCAGACACAGCAGCGCAACGCCGACCGAGTGGCGGTAGGTGGTGACGGTGCCGTGCTGCAGGTACTGCTTTTCCCGCTGCATTCCCTCGGAATGCAGAATGTCCCGCCCGAAGCGGAGCAGCAGGGCCTCGGGGGTGGGGGAAGCGTGGCGCATGAACCGATCCTCCTTACTGCCCGCGGCAATTTTTGCCGGAAGGCGGTCTTGACTTTCACGGAATACCCATATTATAATACAGACAGAGGCAGGATACAAGAGAAATTCCTGCGGCATTTTTTCGTATAGGGACGAAAGCGGGGAACAGCGGATGACCAATCTGTTTGACTACTTATTTTGGCGCGGGGATCTGAGCTTTACACAGGATGCGCCGAACGCCGTGGACGGGATGATCCTGGCGCGGCTGTCGTATTTTCCCTGGGAGCGGCTGGCGGTCTGGCACCGGCCGGAGACGGTGCTGCCGCTTGGAGAGGCGGCGGCTGAGCTGCTGGCGCTGCCGGAGCTGGAGGAAATTGCGCTGCAGAAGGAGGATCCTCACCTGCTGCGGGTGCTGGCGGAGAGTCCGCGCTTTCGGGAGACGGCGGTGTCGAATTTTGTCTGCCGGACGGATGCGGAGACGCAGACACAGTTTTCCGCCGTTACGCTGCGGCTGACCCCGGACTGTCTGCTGCTGGCGTTTCGCGGCACGGACAACACGCTGGTCGGATGGAAAGAGGATTTCAATATGGGAGTTGTCTGCCCGGTGCCGGCGCAGGAGCATGCCGTGCGGTATGCGAAGCAGGTGGCCGGGCGGTATCCGGGAACGCTGATTTTTGCCGGCCATTCCAAGGGCGGGAATCTGGCTGTGTATGCGGCGGCCTTTTGCGGCGCGGCGGTGCAGGAGCGGATCCGTGCGGTGTACAATTACGACGGCCCGGGCTTTGACGAGGCCGTGCTGGAGAGCGAGGGGTACCGCGCCGTCTGCGGGCGGGTGCATACCTTTGTGCCGCAGTCCTCGGTGGTGGGGATGCTGCTCGGGCACCGGGAGGCGCATACCATCGTGCACAGTGAGCAGATCGGGCTGATGCAGCACAACCTCTATTCGTGGGAGGTGCGGCCGACCGGATTTGCCTGTCTGCAGACCGTGGACAGCGGCAGCCGCTTTATCGATTATACGGTAAAGGCATGGATTCAGGAGATGGACACGGAGCAGCGGGAGCGGTTTGTGGATACCGTGTATGCCGTTTTGTCCGAGACGCAGGCGGGGACGCTGCGCGAGATGGGGGACAACTGGTTTGCCAGCGCCAAAAGCGTGCTCAAGTCTGTCAAGAATCTGGATGAGCCGACGCGCAGGGCGGTGACGCAGGCGCTGTCACTGCTGGCGCACAGCGCCTACACGGGGTGGACACAGCTGCGGCAGGAGCGGCAGGAGGCCGCGCCGGAGGAATAACCCGCGCGGATAAAAAACGGAAGCTGCGGCGGTACGGCCGTGCGGCTTCCGGGAGCAAATGAGACGGAGGTACCGACAATTTAAAAATTTTGCCGGGATGTACCCGACGGCGGCCGTCGGGCAGGGCATGTTTGGTAAGTTTTCGGAGGTTTCTTTATATGGCAAGGACTTTCAGCGCCAGTGCGCACGGCGAGATTCAGATGACCGACGGTTCGCTGTGGAAAAATATGCTCCTTTTCAGCGTTCCGCTTATGCTGTCCCAGCTTCTGCAGGTGCTGTTCAATATGGCGGATGTGGCGGTCGTCGGCAAATTTTCCAGTGCGGAGGCGCTGGGCGCGGTCGGCTCAACCACGATCCTCGTGACGCTGTTTACCGGCTTTCTCATCGGTATGGGAAGCGCTGTCAATGTCCGCGTCGCGCAGCATCTCGGGGCCCGGGACAAGGTACGCACATCCGCTTCCATCCGCACCTCATTTGTGCTCTGCCTTGCAACGGGCGGCATCATTATGGTGCTTTGTCTCATCTCTGCGCGGTTTATGCTGGAGTTGCTCGGTACCAAGGACGATCTTATCGAGGGAGCCGTACTCTATTTTCGGATTTATGCACTCGGAATGCCGGCTCTCGGGATTTTTAATTTCGGCAACGGCGTGCTCAGCGCCAACGGAGATACCAGGCGCCCGTTGGCCTATCTCATGATTGCGGGTATTCTGAATGTGCTCTTCAACCTGTTTTTCGTCATCGTCTGCGGTATGGCGGAGGACGGCGTTGCACTCGCCAGCATCATCACGCAGTATGTGTCGGCGGGACTTATCCTGATCCATATGGGGCGGCAGGGGGATGACTGCGCCTTCCGTTTGCGGGATCTGAAGGACGGGATGGACCGGTCCGAGGAAAAGCGTATTCTCGGGCTCGGTATTCCGGCCGGACTCCAGAATGCCATTTTTGCCATTGCCAACCTCTTTATTCAGGGGGCTGTCAATTCCTTCGATTCCGTCATGGTGGAGGGGAATGCCGCGGCGGCCAATGCCGATGCCGTTATCTACAATGTTATGGCGGCGTTCTATACGGCCTGCTCCACCTTCATGGGGCAGAATCTGGGAGCCGCAAAGCGTCACCGTGTGATAAAAAGCTATTTTATCGGCATCGCCTATTCCTTTGCCGCGGGCGCGGTGCTCGGAGCGGCTTTGTTCCTGTTCGGCCGAGAGTTCCTGTCCCTGTTTGCCAACGAGGAGGAGGTCATTGAGGCGGGACTGCAGCGCACGCGGATTATGTGCTTTTCCTATGCGTTCAGTGCTTTCATGGACTGCACGATTGCGGCCTGCCGTGGCATCGGCAAGAGTCTCGCGCCGACAATTATCGTTATTATGGGCTCCTGCGTGTTCCGTGTGGCGTGGATTTATACGGTATTTGCTTATTTCCGTACCATTCCGTCTCTGTATCTGCTGTACATTTTTTCGTGGGTCATCACGGCGATTGCGGAGATGATCTGTTTTGCCGTCAGCTATAAAAAGCTGAATGCGGCCGGGTCCTTATCCGCTTACGGATAAGCAGGAATCGCATTTCGGAAAAGTGCGGAGGGCTGCCTGACAGGGAAGAAAAGTTGCCCGAAAAATGTAAAGCCACCCGCTATACGGGTGGCTTTTGAGCGTGTCAAAAAACTCTGTTTTTGACACGCTCGGAGGCTGTCTGAAAG
>URYX01000180.1 GCA_900552225.1 uncultured Oscillospiraceae bacterium
CGCCTACAGCGTCGTGACCCAGCTGGAGTCCTTCCTGGTCACACTGGTGAACGAATGGTCTTTGAAGTAAAGGAGGTGTCCGTCATGAAACAACCCATCCGTAAATGGCTCCGGGGAGCGCTGGCCGGCCTGTGTCTGCTGACCGTGCTCGCGGGGAGCTGCCTGTTGATGCCGTTGGCCGATGAGGAGGACACACCGACTCCCGACACCGGCACGGACAGCCCCGAGCCGGGAGTCCCGGCCGATGACGGATTTCAGCAGGTGGCCTCGCGCGCCGGCCTGACCCTGTACGTGCATCCCACCGAGGGACGCATCCGCGTAACGGATGCCTCGGGCAGCGTGTGGGACAGCACCCCGGCCGACTACGAGACCGACGAGGGCGTCTCCGGTGACGGAAGGATGGCGATGGCCTCGCTTCTGTCCATTTCCTATCTGGATTCGCTCGGCAACGAGACCTCGCTGAACAGCTACCCGGCCAGCGTCCGCAAGGACGGCTATTCCTTCCGTACCGTACAGGACGGCGCGGAGCTTACGTTCAGCTTCCCGCAGCGCGGCATTGCGGTCACGCTGGTTCTGACGCTGACCGACGAGGGACTGCAGGTGCAGGTGGACAACGACCGCATCGCGGAGACGGATGTCTACCGCCTGACGACCGTGACCCTGCTGCCGTTCTTCGGCGCGGCCCGCCGGGAGCAGGAGGGCTACCTGCTGGTGCCCGACGGCAGCGGCGCTCTGATCGACTGGAGCAGCCCCGACTGCCAGGCCGTCACCTACAGCCAGTATATCTACGGCCGCGACGCGGCCGTCAACAGCACCACCATGAGCACACCGTCCGAAACGGTGCGCCTCCCGGTGTTCGGACTGCGTAAGGACGAGACCGGCTTCCTGGCCGTGGTCACGGACGGCGCCGCCCGCGGCACCGTCAACGCCGAGCTGTGCGGCCGGCGCAGCTCCTACAGCGGAGTCAGCACCTCCTTCATTTACCGGGATGCGGCTCTCGTGCTGGTGGAAAAGAAAAATCAGACCGTGCGGCTCGCGGAGGAACACCCCTCGACCGTCGATTATACGGTGCTGTACACCTTCCTGCAGGGGGAGGAGAGCACCTACACGGGCATGGCCAACCGCTATCGCCGCCACCTGCAGGAGCAGGGCGGCATTGAGCCCTCCGGGAATATTGCGGAAAAGAGCCAGGCTCTGTACCTGCAGGTCATCGGCGGCGTCACGCGGACGGAAAACCTCCTGGGCTTTCCGGTGGAGCGCGTAACGGCGCTGACCCGCTACGAGGACTGCCAAACGATGCTGGAGACCCTGCGCTCCGGCGGGGTCGGGCACCTGGTGCTCGATTACCGCTACTGGGCCAATAACGCCGACACCGCCTCGCTGACCTCCTCGCTCTCGACGGAATCCCGCCTCGGCAGCAAAAAGGCGCTGCGCAGCCTGCTCGACTATTGCCTCGGCAGCGGGGTGGAGAGCTATCTGGAGGTTAACGTCACCGATATGATCACGGACGCCTTCCCGTATCAGCACCTGTTCCAGGGAGCGCGCGCCGTGGAAAAGAGCCCGGCCATGAAGTACACCTACCGCTGCGAGGACCTCAAAGCGCTGCAGACCTCGGCCACCTTCCTGCTGGCACCGACCCGCATGGAGACGCTGGCGGCCAAACTGGCGAAATCGGCCGCCGATTGGTCGGTGACGGGGCTCTCCTCCCGCGGCCTGACCGATCAGCTCTATTCCGATTTCGGCTCGGCCGGCATCTCGCGCGACGAGTCGGAGCGCATCTGGCAGGAGACGCTTGCAGCCCTCGGCTCCACCGGCAAGACGCTGCTCGCCTCCGGCTCCAACGCCTACGCGCTGGCCTCCGCCTCCCGCATCACGGATACGCCGATGGAGCATAGCTTCTACCGCGCGGAGACGCAGGCCGTTCCCTTCTACCAGATTGCGCTGCACGGGCTCCGTCCCATGGCGACGCAGCCGATCAACACGCAGAACGACACCCGCCGCGCGCTGCTGTACGCAGCCGAGACCGGCATTTCGCTCAACTACCGCGTGACCTGGAACGCGGCGGATCTGCTGAAGGATTCCGCGCTGAGTGACCTGCGGGTCAGCCAGTTCTCCGATTGGCAGGCTCAGATTCTCGCGGACGCCGCGCGGCTCGCGCCGCTGCTGGCGCAGGTGGGGGACCGGAGCATCGTATCCCACGAAGCCCTGACGGAGCAGCTGCATAAGACGGTGTTTTCCGGCGGCATCACGGTATACACGAATTATTCCGACGAGGCGGTGCAGGCGGACGGACACACCGTTCCCGCACAGGACTTCTTGGTGATCGGAGGGGCAGCATGAAAAGCAAAGGAAAACTGAGCCGCTGGTCACGGACTCCCATGGAGCGGCGGCGCTCGCTGTGGGGCTGGGGCTTCATCTCCCTGTGGTTCATCGGAACGGTCGCCTTCTTCGTGGTCCCGATGCTCCAGACGGCGGTCTATGCCTTCAGTAAGGTCACCCTGACCTCAAGCGGCGTGAATTACCAATACGTAGGCCTCAAGAACTTCCTCTACGTGTTCACCGAGGACGCCGATTTTCTGCCGAACCTGACCGAAAGCCTCGGCACCATGCTCTACCGCGTGCCGATCATCGTGATTTTCAGCCTGCTGATGGCCATGCTGCTGCGCAATAAGTTCCGCGGCAAGACCTTCTTCCGCTCCGTATTCTTCTTCCCGGTCATCATCGCGTCCGGCGTGGTCATCACGATCCTGCAGACGCAGGTGATGATGACCGGCTCCGCCACCACGGCGGGGCAGGAGAGCTACATGTTCAGCGCCCCGGACTTTTTGGTGCTGACCGAGACGCTCGGCGTGCCGCAGGCGGTGTCCGACCTGATTTCCTCGGTGGTCAACGGCTTCTTCGACATCACCTGGAAATCCGGCGTCCAGACGGTGCTGCTGCTCTCCGCCGTCAGCCACATTTCCCCGAGCTCCTATGAGGCGGCGGACATGGAGGGCGCAACCGCATGGGAGAAGCTGTGGAAGATCACCTTCCCGATGATTTCCCCGACGATTCTCGTCGTGCTGGTCTACACCATCGTGGACACCTTCACCGACTACAGCAATAAGGTCATGCGCATGATCAGCGGCTTCTTCGGAGAGGGCCAGTACGAATACAGCACCACCGTCGGCCTTGTGTATTTCGTGATCGTGCTGGTCATCATCGGCGTGGTCAGCGGCGTGTTCTCCCGCTGGATCTATTACGCGAATAACGATAAATAACCCGTTTCCCGCGCGCCGTCGGACCGGCGGACAGGGGTGAGGAAAACAAAGCCAAAAACAAAGCGCTTTTGGACATCTCACAAAGCGGTTTTGTCGGAGCAGCTCTGTGAAATTTATACTATAATTGTCCTTGTAAGGGCGATAAATTGGAGGCGTTATGCCCGATTGCCGGGAATGACAAGTCCAAAACGGAGATGACGGGTGCATTTTTGCTGCAAGTCCCTCCGATCGCCTTGAAACGGAAACAATTTGACCTGAAAGGGAGGAAACACAATGAAAAAATGGCTCAGAATACTGTGCGCGGTGTGCGCCGTGAGCGTGCTGCTGTGCATGGGCGTGCTCCCGGGCTCCGCTGCCTCGGGCACCACGATCACGATTGACAACACCGGAGGGGACGTCAACCCCTTCATCCGCCTGTTCCCGACCGACAAGATCTGCGGCTCGGGCGGCCCGTTCACCTTCTCGTTTGACCTCAAAATCGAGAACTACCGCCGGATGTCCGGCCAGAACGGCAGCGTGTTTGTGCACCTGATGCACGGCACGGACACGAAC
>URYX01000181.1 GCA_900552225.1 uncultured Oscillospiraceae bacterium
GAGGCGCACTCCTTGCCCCTGCAGCCTTTCAGACAGCCTCCGAGCGTGTCAAAAATATGGTTTTTTGACACGCTCAGCCGGAAGCGCATGGTGCGCTTCCGGCTTTTTCTGTAGTTCCCGTTTTTTGTGATGCCCCGTCAGGGATGCCTGGGCCCGGCCGCAGGGGAGTCGGCGCGGTCGGCCTCCTCCTCAGACAGGCGGCGGAGCAGCAGCTCCTGGTTGCGCAGCACCTGATCCAGCTTTTTATGCAGGTCATCGATGATGAGCTCATTTTTCAGATTGACCTTGTAGTCATTTTCCGCCCGTTCCCGATCCTTGGCCTCCTGCCGGTTCTGACTCATCATAATGAGCGGAGCCTGTACGGCGGCAATGCAGGACAGCACCAGATTCAGTAAAATGAAGGGATAGGCGTCGAAGGCGCGCTCCGCCATCACAATGTTCAGCACCATCCAGACCAGCATTACGGCAATAAAGCTGAAAATAAATGCCCAGCTTCCCGCAAAGCGGGCGACGGCGTCGGAGGCCCGCTGTCCGAAGGTCAGCGGCTTAGCCTTCTCGGAATTTTCGGTCAGCTTGGTGGAGACCAGCTGATGAATCAGCTCCTCGTCGGTAAATTCCCGGTCGGTGAGCTCCAGCAGCTCCCGGATGACCTTTTGTCGTTCGGTGTTATTTTTCATGTCCTGTGACCCCTTCCCCGATTCTGTGGAGATGTCTCGGATTATACCATATTCCGGCCGCTTGCGCAAGATTTTTTCCGCGCGGCGTTTCGGAAACTGTGCGTCGGGGCATACTATCCGACAAAGATACGAGGGGAGGCGGAGCACTGTGCGGGCCATCCGACGGGCACGGAATTTACTGTGGGGAAAGCATCGCCGCGCGGCGGCGGCGGAGCTGCTGCCGACGGCCGCCCTGTGGCTGCTGACGGCGGCGGAATGGCTTGTGTGGAATCGCTGGGCCGCCGACTCGCGCCGCTCTGCCGCTCTGCTGTTTGCGGCGGCCCTGGCGGCGGATCGGCTGCTGCTGTCTCCGCTGCGGTTGGGGCGCCTGCGCTGGTTTGCCGCTTTGGCCGGGGAGACTCCGGCATCGTGGCGCGATATTCTGTATTTTTTTCGGGGCAAGGCATACGGCCGCGCCCTCGCCTGGGGGATCGGCAGCGGCTGGCGCAGTCTGATAGCCGCCGCTGTCTGCGGTTTTCCCGCAGCGCTGACGGATGCCTGCTGCCGCCGCATGGCCGCTCAGAGCACCGGGGACGTACAGGTGCTCTACGGGGTTGCCGCCGGTGTGCGGGCGGCTCTGTGGCTGACGGCAGCCTTAGTGTGGGCCGTATGGCGCGTGCGGCTGTGGCCGGCTTCCCTCCGGATTGCGGAGGGCGCACCGGTGCGGCGGAGCTTTGCAGAGGGACGCCGCCGGCTGCGGGGACAGTACAGCGGATTTCTCTCCATCCTGTTCGGAGAGACGGGGTGGGGCGTGCTCGCGGCGTTCCCGCTGACCTGCGGCTATGCGGCCCCGCTGCTGCGGACAGCGGTCTGCCTGCAGCTGGCGGCTCTGCCGGAGCCGGTACCGCAGCCTAAGCGGCAGCGACGGCGGTATGCACGGCAAAAAAAGCCCTCCGCACCGGCCAATCTGCGGGGTGCGGAGGGCTGAAGGAACGGGGTGTGACGGAGCGGCGGGCGACGCTACGGCCCGGTGCGGTCACCGAGAAAACGCGGCAGGAATTCCGGGTCGGTGAGCGCACGGCGGGTGACACGATAGTGCTCGGTGTCCTGCAAGGCCACGGCGCGGAGCCCCTGCTCGGAGGTTTGCAGCAGCTGTGCCTCCGGATAGGCCATCAGCAGCGGAGAATGGGTCGCCATGAGGATCTGTGCGCCCTCGGAGACCAGGCGGTGCAGCTCACAGAGCAGCGTCAGTTGCCGCGTCGGGGACAGCGCCGCCTCCGGTTCGTCCAGAAGATAGAGCCCGCGGCCGGAAAGCCGCTCCTGTACCAGCCGGAGAAATGCCTCGCCGTGCGACAGTGTGTGCAGTGAACGCCCGCCGTAGGCGTGGATCACGTTTAAATCGTCAATCGCGCTGGATAAGCCGTAAAAGCTCTCGGCCCGCAGGAAAAAGCTGTTGTCGGGTTGGTCATTCCACCCGAGCCGTACATACCGGTACAGCGCGGAGTGCGTCTCCCGGGAGGCAAAGCGGAAATTGCGGGTGCCGCCCTCGGCATTCAGCCCGGCGGCGACGGCGACAGCCTCCAGCAGCGTGGATTTTCCGGTGCCGTTCTCTCCGATCAGACAGGTCACGGGGGCGGAAAACGACAGCGGGCGCCCGATCAGGGAGCGTACCGCGGGAATGGCGGCATAATAGGCCTCCTCCGGCAGCTCCGGCTGCACCGATACCGAGCGCAGCGGCAGGCGGCTCATCGCAGGAAGAACCACACGAGCACCACGAGACCGAGGACGATGCGGTACCAACCGAAGGGCTTGAAATCGTGCTTCTGAATGAACTGCATCAGCATCCGGATGACGATCAGCGAAACCAAAAAGGCCACGATAAAGCCGACGGCCAGCAGCAGCCATTCCGTTCCGGTGAACAGGGCGAGCGAGCCGTTGGCGGCCGCCTTGACCAGTTTCAGGCCGCTTGCACCGGCCATGGCGGGAATGGCCATGAAGAAGGAAAATTCCGCGGCGATCTGACGGGAGCAGCCGCACAGGGTGGCACCGAGAATGGTGGAGCCGGAGCGCGAGGTTCCCGGAATGATGGCGAGGGTCTGGAAGCAGCCGATCAGCAGCGCCGTGGTGTACGGCATGCTGCCGAAATCCGTCACCCGGATCCGGTGCGGACGGCTCTCCATCCAAAGGAACAGAACGCCGTAGACGATCAGCGCGGCCGCAATGACCGGCGGAACCGACAGATAGCTGTCAACGATGTCGTCGAGCAGCAGCCCGATGACGGCCGTCGGCACGCTGGCAATCAGCACCTTGCCCCATAGAGACAGGGTATCCCGCTTCTGCGCCGCCGTCTTGCGGGGAGAAAACGGATTGAGCTTGTGAAAATAGAGCACGACAACGGCCAGAATGGAGCCGAGCTGAATGACCACCTTGAAGATATTCCAGCAGGCCTCCGACACGTTCATCTGCAGAAATTCGTTGAGCAGCAGCATGTGCCCCGTACTGCTGATCGGAAGCCATTCGGTGATTCCCTGCACGATGCCGAGCAAAACCGACTTGCAAAATTCCCAGATAAGGTTCACGGACAGGTGCCTCCTTCGGTATGAAATTTCAACGGCAGAAAAAAGGAATGCCGTGCAGCCGAGGCTCCCCGGAGGAAGCTCCGCCGCAGTGCACCCCTTTTTACGGTTTACAGATCGATGGTGCCGAGCAGGTCACGCAGCAGAATCATCTCGTCCGGCGTGAGCGTGCAGCCCTTGCCCATTTTGGCGTGCTCGGGGGCCCAATCGCGGATATCGTACTTGGGAGCGCGGTCATTCCAGCTGATGAGGTTCAGCTCCTTGGTCCAGCCCGTCGGGCTCTCCGACAGCACTCCGCATTCCTTGACAATTTGATACTTCAGCTCAGGCATACTTCCAAAACTCCTTTGTGATGATAGAATAGACGGCCGGAAAGCCATACGTGCCGCCCCCCTTTTGTGTATGCAGAGAGGGGCTACTTCATACCTTCGGCCATGAAAAATGCTGCGGCGGTGCCAGCCGAAACTATTTGTCCCGGGGCAGCCAGCCCTCCAGCCATTTTTTCAGCTTACCGTTTTCCGGATAGGGAGTGCTGCGCCGTACATAGACCGTGTCCCGGGAACCGGCGGGCGTC
>URYX01000182.1 GCA_900552225.1 uncultured Oscillospiraceae bacterium
GTCCCCTCGGCGGCAGGAAACAGGGCCGTCTTTCGGGACCATCAGTATTTCTGCCGCAGAATGTTGCCGAAAAACGGAACGGCCAGAACGCAGGAGGCCAGAAACCAGGCTCCGGCATTGCCGAAGCACAAAGCCCCGAAGGAAGCCAGAGACGCCGAGGCATCGATCGGCCCGCCGTTGATCCATACCGGCAGAAAAGCGCAGATGACCACACGTCCCACCAGCTCGGCACTACCGGCCCCCAAAACAAACCTCGGCCGAAATACACCCTGCACCGCGCTGCGCACCACAATCAAAAAACCGAGAATGACATACAGTCCCAGGTTGATATACAGATACCAATTGCCGAAGGTCACAGAAGCAGGCGTGATCTTTTCCGGGCTCATGAAAATCGACTGATACGTACCGTTAATCGAGAGCAGCAGCCCTGCCGCCGTGCAGAAAACACACAGCACCAGCATCAGTCCCAGTGCCTGCAGGGTTCCCTGACGGATGCGGTCATACCGCTTTTTCCCATAATTTTGCGCATTGAAGCCGAGTATGGCCGACCCGAGCCCCTGATAGAAGGCAATCAGAAAATTCATAAGACGGTTGGCGGAACCGAATCCGTTTTGTGCGGGAGTAGCCGCGACCATGGCGCCAGACGGCGTCAGGTCAAACCGCACAACGACCCCCTGCAGCACCACAATGCCGATGGCCAGAATCGAAAACTGGATCCCGAGCGGAACTCCCTGCTTCAGGTGCGAGGTAATGGCGCGCCAGCCGTTCCGGAAATCCTCCCGCCGCGGCCGCAGCCATTCGTACCGCAGCATGGTGTAAACAAGGCAGCCGATAACACTCAGCAGCTGCGTCAGCACGGTAGCCCCTGCAGCCCCGGCCGGCCCCATCCGAAACACCGTCAAAAACAGAAGGTCGAGCCCGACATTCAGCAGAGTGGAAACTATCAGGAACAGCAGCGGCGTAACGGAATCGCCGCAGGCCCGCAATATACTGCACAGGCAGTTATAGCCCATCTGCGCGATAATGCCAAGAAAAATAATCCGACAGTACGCATAAGCGGCCTCATACACCTCGGGATTGTCCGGCGTAACATGAATCATCCTGAGCAGCTGCGGCAGAAGTGTCAGAGAAATCACCGTCAGCAAAACCGAAATAATGCCTGTCAGATACATCTGTGCCACAAAGGATTGCCGGATTCCCCGGTTATCCGAGGCGCCCACATGTCCGGCCGTAATGACGCTGAAGCCGGCGGTGCAGCCGAACGCAAACTGCAGAAAAATAAAGGTCAGAACTCCGATGTCGTTGACACCGGCCACCTGCCCCGCGGTCAACACCTGACCGCAGATCACGGCATCCGTCAGCTCGTAAATCTGCTGCAGCAGGTAGGAAAACACAATGGGAGCCCCATAGCGCAGCATGCTTTTATAGGGGACACCCGTGGTCAGATCGATCGGCTTCCCCCAGTTTTGAAACCATGAAAGCCGCTGCTCGGCCATGCAAAACGCCCCCTCTCTCATTTCGTCTCGTATTGTAAAGCATTTGAGGGCATTTTGCAAGAATTTTTTCAAAGATTCCGCCAGGCGGGCAAACACACAAAAGCCCCTCTGCCGCGAAGCAGCAGAGAGGCCCGGACTGCCCCATCCTCCGTAAAATTCTTCAGTGCGTATCCTCCGCCATGTCCTTCGTCGCCTGCACCGTGCCGCGCGGATGGTGCGGCGGCGCATACACCGTATACAGCTTCAGCGGACCGTTGCCGGTATTGCAGATGTTGTGCCACGTGCCGGCGGGAACCAGCACGGCGTATCCGTCCGACACCCTCTGCCGACAGCTCACCCGCGTTTCGGCCGGTCCCATACAGGCCACACCGCAGCCGCTCTCGATGCATAACAGCTGATCGGTATCCGGGTGTACCTCCCATCCGATCTCCCCGCCGGCCGGCAGACTCATCAGCACAAGCTGCAGCTGCTGCCCCGTCCAAAGCTCCCTGCGGTAGCTTTCATTCTGTCGGGCCGCACAGCTCAGGTCAGTTGCACGGGGAGAATCCCCGCCGCCGTGCTCCGAACGGCGGCAGCCGCAAGAATCAGCATACATTCTATCGCCCCCCTTCTTCCGTATACTATGCACCCGCCTCCGGTTCGGTGCCACTTGGGCGGTGCGTCCGTCCGAAAAATTTACCGCCGTGAGGGCTTGACGGCGATATACTTCTATTGTATACTATTAGAAATTCTAATTTTAGACTATCGGAGGTCGTCATGTCTGCACTTCAATGGATCGCCCTTGGAAAAAAGCTGTCCCATCTGTATGCGGAGGAATGCCTGCCGCTGTGCCGGAAATATGCCGTCAATCAAACCTGCCTGGACGTCCTGCTGTTTTGCGCCAACAATCCCGCGCACAACACGGCCTGTGAGCTGTGTACTCTGCGCGGACTGAAAAGCGGCATCGCCTCAGTGGCCATCGATTCCCTGATACAAAACGGCCTGCTGCTGCGTACGCGCGACCCGCAGGACCGCCGCAAATACCGTCTGATTCCCACCGAACAAGCCGCCGCCGTCATTGCCGAGGGACAGGCCATGCAGCAGCGGTTTACCTCCGCTCTGAAGCAGGACATCTCCGAGGAGGAAATGGCCGTTCTCCAAAGCCTGACGGAAAAGCTGGAGCACAATGCCGCAAGGTACGGAAAGGAGCACGGAAGCGTATGCTGAAATGGATGATTTGTCTCCTGGCCGGTCTCGGAGCCGGTCTCGGCACGGGGTTTGCGGGAATGAGCGCGGCAGCCGTCATCAGCCCGATGCTGATTACCTTTTTGCACATGGATCCGTATATGGCCGTCGGAATTGCCCTGGCCAGCGATGTATTGGCCAGCGCCGCCTCCGCCGTCACCTACGGCAAAAACAAAAATCTGGATTTGAAAAACGGACTGATCATGATGGTGTCCGTGCTCTGCTTCACGACTGTGGGCAGCTACGTGGCCAGCGTCGTCCCCAAGACCACCATGGGGAACTTTTCGGTCTTTATGACGCTGCTGCTGGGTATTAAATTTATCGTAAAGCCCGTTGTGGCCCCCAAGGCGCGCCTGGCGGCGGCAACTCCGCGGCAAAAGGCGGTGCGCTCCGTGCTGTGCGGCGCCATGGTCGGCTTTATCTGCGGCTTTGTCGGGGCGGGCGGCGGCATGATGATGCTGCTGGTGCTCACCTCCGTGCTCGGATATGAGCTGAAAACCGCCGTAGGCACCAGTGTACTGATTATGAGCGCCACCGCCCTGACGGGGGCCGTCACGCATTTTGCCATCGGCGGCGCACCGGATACCGAGGCTCTGGTGCTCTGCGTCATCAGCACGCTTCTGTTCGCTCAGCTTGCGGCAGTATTCGCCAACCGTGCACAGCCGAAAACGCTCAACCGCATCACCGGCGCCATTCTGGTCCTGCTCGGCGCAGCAATACTTCTCGTCAACCGCTTTACCTGATTGCCGCTCACCGCAGAATACACCAGCAGCTTTAAACATTTCGCACTTCGAAATTATTGAATGGCCAAAGCCGCAATTGCACCCAAACCCGAATACCACTCATAGTTTTTCTTTTCGCTTTTTAACTCCTGCAGTATGAGCAGACAGCAGGCAATAGTCGCATACAGGAAAAATGTAAACGTTCGGAACGAAGATGCGTACAGCGTTGCGGACAGGCCCATCATTTCCCGAGAACCAGCTGCCAAAATCAACAGCATAAAAACCAAATACTTACGCTGCCGGTTTTTCATACAGCTCCAAGCCGTATAGAAAATACAGCAAACAG
>URYX01000183.1 GCA_900552225.1 uncultured Oscillospiraceae bacterium
CCGCAGCAGTATCCGAAGCTGTGGACGTCGTTTTTCCCGTAGCCGAGGACTTTTCTCCTGTCGTATTTCCCTTGGAGGAGGTAGTCACGGTAGGAGCTTCCGTAGTAGTGGTCACGCGTGTCGTCGTCGGGGGATTGGTCGGGCGCGGCGTCTCGCCGTCCCACACCCGCACATTATCGATGGAATACCGTCCGGCATAGGCTGTAAAGGAGATGTTGCCCTGAATGGTCTTGATGATATCCGACTGAACCGTCAGCGTCGGCTTGGAGGGCACCTTGCCGTCCTTCTCGTAGAAATACATCTCCACGGTTCCGGCCTCATTGTCCTTGTAAATCCGCATGATGTAGGTCATGTCCGCCATCAGCTCACCGGTATTGAAGGTGCCGAGCTCTGTCACGACTCCACCCATGTTCAGCTGAATCTGTCCGCGTTTTTCCAGCGTAAAATCGTTGCCGGTCACCCCGACCACCACAGCATCCTGCTCCGTACCGTTGGCCTTGTCCCCGATTACAATGCCGATACAGATCCACGAAATATCCTGCGGCGTCAGCTCCAGCTCCAGCGTCAGGGTTCCCATCTGACTATAGGCCTCTGGCAAAATGCCAGCCGTCTTGATGTAGTTGGCGGCCGTTGTCGTTCCGGCGGTCCAGCCGGACAGCTTCAGCACGCCATCCTCAATCTTCATTTCACCCTTATAGTTTTTCATGGCAATTTCGTCCCTCTGCACACAGCTCGGGTCGGAAAAATCCAGCTCCAACACCTGTGTCGCCTCCGCAGAGGCAGGAATCAGCAGCAGTACCGTCAGGCACACTGCCAAAAGCACGCTTCCCCATCGTTTCATTTCTGTTTTCTCCTTAAATCCATAGTGTAAGTTTTGTTTACCGAACCGCTGTATATTCCGCGCGGATTTCTCCGCTGACAGACTCCTCAAAGGCCACTGTGTCGCCGTCCGAGCCCTGCCGGTATACCGAGCCTACGGAGCCGGCCGACCGCCGGCCTCCGCACAGTGCCGAGGCCTGTACCCCGAGAAACTGCGCAGCCTTGACCCGGAATCCGAGAGATCCTGAGAAACAGATTCCCTGCTGCAGGCGGCTGTCCTTGATCGTAATCTGCTCCAGCAGTGTCCCCTCGTCTCCCTGCAGCTCTATCCCGTAGGCCGCTCCCGAGGCCGCATTCTGCAGCAGGATACTGCGCAGGTTGGCGCCGCGGCTCCCCGCCCCGTCAAATACAATACCGGCATACCCGAACGCGTCCACCGTCAGATCCTCGATCCGCACTCCGTTCGCTGCGCCGCTCTCCAAAAGCACCGCCGTACCGACCTGTGTGCAGCGCACATTTTTGACGGAGGGCGCCCGATCTCCTTCCGCACCCGCCAGGCGCACCGCCGTCTTCTCGCCGCGCCCGGCCGTTCCGTCCGTATAGGACAGCGTCATCTCGGTCAGACGACAGCTTCCGGTCAGGCGAAACAGCGTGGCCTCCGTCGTCCCGCAGACGCGGGTCAGTGACAGACCCTCGCCCACCACATCCTGACCGTTCAGCTCCACGGTTCCGGACAGACGGTATTCGCCCGCCGGCACAAAGATGCCGAGTCCGCTGGCGGCAGCTCTGCGAAACGCCTCCGTATCATCTCCGCTGCCGGAGGGATCCGCCCCGCAGTCCACCACGTTGATATAGCCGTTTTGCGGGCGGAGCGTATAGGACACGTCCGAACCTCCGGGTCCATTACCGGATGTACTGCCCGCTATCCCGCCGGAGCCCGGTCCTCCCGGGCGTCCCTGTCCGGTCAGCAGCACCGCCACCACCCCGCAAAGAATCAAAATCAGTACCGCACCCAAAATTACGAGGAAAATCACCAGCCGCCGCTTGGCATCCTCGGGCGACTGTCCTCGAAAAAAGCCCTGTTTCAACTGTGATTCCTCCTCACTGAACACCCTTGGACAGATAACGGATTCCATTCTCGTCACAGGGGAATGCCGCATAAATTTCCGAATCTCCGTACCACGTATACCATACATAAGCTCCAAGCTTTACCGTATAGGTGCCTGTGGCTCCCGCCCTGCGGCAAACCGTTTTGAAGCCGGCCGCATTCGGATTGTTGAGTCCGCCGTCCCGCGGCGTGCCGTTGCTCGGATGCACATTGTTCAGGCCCTTGAGATGCAGGGTGCCGATCTCCAGGTAATTACCCTCGGACGTTCCTGCCGTTCCGAGCTCAATCACTCCGCAGTTCGGATAGTCCTGCGGATTGTAATACAGGGTAACCGCCTCCAGAAAAGCATCGGAATTTTCCAGGCGAATCAGTCCCGTGCCAGGAGCGGATTGGCCGGAGGCCTCCATGTGAATGCTTCCGAACCGCGCCCCGTGGCAGTTTTTCAGCAGCAGCGCGCTGTCAAAGAAATAATGCTCCAGATTCAGCTGCTCCACCGTCAGGTTGAACTCCTCGCCCTCCACGGCGAACCCCGCGCTGCGCGCGTGTTCAAGGTTGGCGCGACCGCCTATGTACAGATTGGAAAAGGTGTTGCCGTACTGCCCCGATTTGCGAAAATCCACGGCACGGTACCCGTAATCGCCCACAAACAGCGTATCCGCCAGCAGTCGGCTGACACCGGCCCCGTCCTCGTCGGGCGCATACAGCGCCGTTCCGATCTGTGTAAAGCGCAGGTTGCGCAGCTGTGACCCGTCGGCCGGCTGCCCGTTCCCGAGACGGATGGCTACCCGCTCCCCCTGCCGCTCCGTATACTGTATCAGCTTCTCCTCAAACTGAAACGCAATATCCGATACGGTACACCGACCGCCGAGCTGCAGGATCGGCTGCAGAGCATCCGCGCACGAGGAGCTGATCGTGGTCGAGGAGGTACCTGCCCCGATCAGCGTCTGATCGGTCAGCGACAGCGGTGCCGAAACCTCATACACTCCGCCGGACAGTTGCACGGTTTTTCCCGTGGCCAGCGCCTGCAGCAGCGCCTCGGTATCGTCCTCCCCATCCGAAGGATAGCCTCCGAACTCCTCGGGTGTCACCGTCAGCTTGGTCACCGGTTTTGTCTCCCCCTCCGCAAACGGCCATATTCCGCCGCACAGGCCTACTGCCACAAGCAGTGCCGTCAGGGCGCCCGCAATTCTTCTCGGTTTCACAGTTCTGCCGCCTCCTTTACCGTCACCGTCAGGGCATCACCGGTACAGAGAAAGCTCCGATACCGGGCCCCGTCTCCCTGACCGTGCGCATAAAGATACCGGTCGATCTCCACAGCATAGGCCCCCTTGTCCCCGGACCGTCTGCCGATAAAGGCAAAATTCTCGGGAACCGGATTTTCTCCCGCCACCGTGTCGAGCGTCAGCGTCCCGATTTTCAGCCAGGAGGTCGGGCTCCCCTTGCCGTCCCCGTATTCATAATCTCCGCGCCCCACACGGAGCAGCATCTGCCCTGCCCTGCAGTTGCGCACCGTCAGCGCATCTATCGCACCGTTGGTATCCTCCAGCGTAATCAGAGCATTATTGGCCACCGTAATCTCCGTGTTGTACAGGGCAATCGATCCGAATTTATTGGCACGCATTCCGTACATATAGATGGGACATGCCGCGCGGACATTTTCCAGCAGGATTCCTTCCACCACCGATTCGCTCTCCTCACCGGTGAAATACAGCGCACTGTCCGCATCAAAGCGAGAGGTGAAGTAAAGGTTGCGAAACACATTGCCCGTTCGTGTTTTACCGGAAAAGTAGAATCCGCGCCAGGAAAAATCCCGGACCGTGACATCCTCAAAGGTCACGGAAAATACGCCCGC
>URYX01000184.1 GCA_900552225.1 uncultured Oscillospiraceae bacterium
GCTCACCGGATTGCTTGCGGTACAAAAAAGGTCCGTCCGTAATACGCTGCCCGTGATCGCCCGGAACCGTCCAGCCGGCCTGCGAGGCACGGAACAGCAGTACGGGCTCTCCGACTGCACGGCTCAGATCCTCCGACAACGGCAGAGCGCAGATTTCGCCGTCGGTCACCTGAAGCCATTCATGGCAAAACACCATCCACGGCCGGTTCTGCCGGTCCACATACAGGGTGCCGTCCAGACACATCCAATCGGCCGGTGTCTGCGGATTGGCCGAAATCGGCAACAACGGCCCGAGCGGGCTGTCCGCCCTCAGCACATGGGTGGCACGCATACGCCCTTCCTTGTAAAAGCTGGCCAGCATATAATAGCCGCCCCGGTATTTATGTACCTCCGGTGCCCAAAAGTTGGTGTCCGCCCAGAATCCGGTCTCCGGCCGGAAGGCGGGGATTGGGTCACTCCACTCCTGCAGGTTGGTGCTGGTGTAGACATCAAAACCGCAGCCTCCGTGCCAGGAATAGGGACCCATCGTTCCGTAAAGATAATATACTCCGTTTTCCTCCAGAACAAAGGGGTCCCGGATGTAAATGTCATTCAGTTTCATCAATATGCCCGTCCTTCTGAAAGAGGGAGCCGACAGAGATTATGCCGGCTCCCTCCCCTGCTCTTACCGTTGCTTATACGCCGCTACCTTTTCATTGTAGGCATCAATCTCCGCCTGCAGCAGAGGCTTATACTGCTCCACGCAGGTAGACCACGGCACATCCCAGGAGTGCACCGCGTTCATCATGCGGTACATCTCGACATTACCGAAGTTCCCGACGCCCGGCCCGACACGTCGCATGAACGTAAACTTGGAGGTGTCGTTCATCTCGTCGATCAGCGCATATTCTTCCTCGGTATACCCCATCTTCTCGCGCTCCGCCTCGCGGGTCTCGCGGGCTTTCTCCGGGTCGGTAATCATATACCGCGCAATGGCCAGATAGGCGGCCGCCCCCTGCGGGTTCGGAGCCTTGTTGGCAATCCACTTCGTCTCGATCAGGCTGTTGACGTAATACTGATCCGCATCCGGCATTTTCGGTGACGGGGCAAACCGCACCTCGCCCGACTTGAGCTTATCGTACATCATGGAGCGCACCCAGGCCTCATCGTTCAGCATGGCGATATTGCCCGCCAAAAACTCCTGCTGGTACTGCCCGATCATCATCCGGCAGTTGGAGCCGGCCGTTCCCGTGCGGTAGACATAGTTCATGACCTTCGCCAGATTGGCATCGCTCAGATTATTGGTGAGCTGATCGTTCTCTCCTACCGTGACAAAATCGCGGCCGCAGGTCAGATAAAAATACTCAAGTCCCGTCGACATCCCGTACACCTTGACGGTACCGTCACTGCCCTTGACGGTCAGCTGCTCGGCCAGGTCCCGCATGGTATCCCATGTCCATTCGCCGCGCCGATACAGCTCGAGCGGCGTTTCAAGGCCCGCCTCCTCAAACATCTGCACGTTGTAGTAGACGTAACCATCGTTGATCAAATGAATCACCGGCGTAAAGATTTTCCCGTTGAACGCATACTCTTGATTGACCTCCTTCACACCGCTCCACAGCGGCGAATCGAAGTCGATCAGATCCGGCGTGATCTCCTGTACCAGGTCGTTCAGAATAAAGTTCGGATTGTCCTGATATTTGTAGTGCACCAGATCCGGAGCCGTATCCGCCAGCACCAGCTGGGCCAGCTTGGTCGGCAGCTCATCATAGGTCGTGCGAACAAACTCAATCTCCGCGCCGTAATACTTTTTCAGTTTCTCGTTGCTCTCGTAAGCGTCGGTTCCCTCCGTGGTCCAATCCTTGGCGCTTCCCCAGCCGAGATAACGCACCTTGGTTCCGCTGATATCGAATTTCGGCAGTTCGATGGAGCTCTCGCCGGCGGAGGAATCCCCACTGATGACACTGTCGGACGGCGTACTCTGCCCGCCGTCCCCGGCACAGCCGCCGAGAATCGCCGCTAAGAGCAGCACGGCCACCATCAAAGTTCCCATACGTTTGCGCATACTGTCGGCACCTCTTTCCTTGTCTCTTGAAATAGACTGTCGTTTAACGGCCTCAGGCCTGTTCCTTACGGGCCTTCAGCACATATACGGCCGCCGCCGCGGCAGCACACAGCAGCAGTGCCGCCGTCGGAAGTGCCGCACCGGTGTCGATCGGGTGGGGCAGCTCAGTACCGTAGGAGACCAGCTTGACATTGTCCACAGTGTACTGTCCGCCCCAGGAGGCCAGACCGATGTCCCCCTTCAGCGTCCGGATAAATTCATCCGAGACTGAGAGCGATACCGCCGCGCCGCCATCCGGGGTCACCGTAACCGCCGCCGTTCCGGCCGCGGTGTCGAGCGCAATTTCCACGAAGTAGGTCTTACCGGCCGTCAGCGTCAGATCCGTCTCCGCCAGCTCCGTGATCTGATCCCCCACGACCTTTTTCAGCACCATCTTCTGCGTTTCGCCGCGCATTTCCAGAATCAGTGTGTTCTGTTCGGAGGCATTGTCGCCGTATCCGAGCAAAATCTTGTCAAAGCTCCAGCGCACATCCGACGGCGTATATTCGAGCGACAGCTCCAGATCCGTCAGCTCCTTGGTGCCGAACAGGCCCTTGGTGATGGCCACATTGCCGCCCGTATGCGCCTGATTCCAGCCGTTCATGTTCAGCACGCCGTCCGAAATCAGCGCCGTTCCCTCTTCCCGGTTATCCGGGTGACCGATATCGGTCGCCTGGGTCGAGAAGTCGGCATCCATCAGCATCTTGCCTCCGGCCACGATCTTCAGGTTATCCACCGTATAATCTGAGGCCCACCCGCCGAACGCAACACCGCCGCTCAGCGTCTTTACCGCCTCGTTTTTCTCAGACAGAACCGGCGTTTGGGAGGTCTCGCCCGGCGCATCGATATACATCTGAATCTCGCCGGAGGATTTTTTCAGAAGGATCCGGATACGGTACTGTGTGTCGGCCGCCAGCGGCTCGTCACCGGCCACAGCCAATTCTTCCAGCATATCGTTCTTCAGCTTGACCGTCCGCGTACTGCCTTCCGTGGAGAGAAGCTCCAGCACAAGGCCGCCCCACTGCCGGTCTCCCTTGGCCCCGATGCAGATGACATCTCCCGCCCAGGCGCGGTTGGTGGAGCAGTAATCCAGCGAGATTTCCACATCCTGCTCAGCCGTAAAGGCATTGGCATTGACCACCTGACTCCAAATGGAGCCTCGGTTGCCGCAGACAAGATGCAGCTTTCCGTTTTCCTCCTTCACCGTACCGTCGGACTCCTTGCACTGCTTATCCAACCCCACATTGGCAACCTTCAGTGAGCTGTCAAAGTCCAGAATCACGGTATCGGTCACCACACGCTTTCCTGTTGTGGTTGTAGTGTTCCCCTCCGTTGTGGTTGTGGCTTCCGGCGCTTCGGAGGTGGTTGTGGTGGTACCCGATGTCTCCGTCCTTTCCACACGGAGATTATCCACAGTATAATTTCCGGCCCAGGAGCTCACGCCGATGTCCCCCTTCAGGGCCTTCAGCGCCTCATCCTCCGCAGACAGGGTAACCGCCTCGCCTCCGTCCGGCGTCACCGCAGCACGGACGCTGCCGCTTTCGGCATCCGTCGTCACCTCGATATGATAGGTGCGGCCGCTCTCAAG
>URYX01000185.1 GCA_900552225.1 uncultured Oscillospiraceae bacterium
CATGCTCGCGGGAATGGCGGCAGCGGTGCTGCTGCGCGGCGTGTAAGGAGGAAATGCAATGAACGAACAGGAAAAGACCGTCCGGTTTGAGGCCTACAACCGCCGGACGCACACCTACGGCCGCATCGCCTGCGGCGTGACGCTCGTGCTGCTGCTCGGCGCGCCGTTTCTGATGGGCTACATTCTCGGCGCAATGCCCGATATGCGCGCGTTCGGCAGGGGATTTCTTGCCATCGGCATCGTGTGGCTCGTGAGCTGCGTGGCGGAATATCTCGTCTATACGCCGATGCTCGGCGCGGGCGGCGGGTATCTCGCATTCATCACAGGCAACCTCATCAATATGAAGATCCCGTGCGCGGTCAACGCGCGCGATATCGTAGGGGCCAAGACCGGCACGGCGGAAAACGAGATCATCTCCACCCTCTCCATCGCAACCTCATCCCTGGTCACGATCCTGGTGCTGGCCGTCGGCGTGCTTGCCCTGACACCGCTGCAGCCGCTGCTCCAGTCCCCTGTGCTGCAGCCGGCGTTTGACAATGTCGTGCCGGCACTGTTCGGGGCGATGGCCTATAAGTACTACCGCAAAAACATGAAAATCGCCCTGGTGCCGCTGGCAGTCATGAGCCTGCTGTTTATCCTGGTACCGGCCCTGGTCGGCTCCACCAGCTTTATGATTCTGCCCTCCGGGGCCATCGCCATCGGACTGGCGTTTCTGCGGTATAAGAAGAGACAAAAGGAGGCGGGCGTATGACAACGGTACTGCTCATTTTAGCGGGGCTTCTCGGGCTCCTGCTGCTGTTGCTGCTGGTCGCCGTGGTGCACACCCTGCTGACTCCGTCGGCCGTTTCCTCCTACCGGGCCGAGGAACCGGAGGAGGAGTCCCTGCGGCTCGCACACAAGCTGTCCGCCATGGTGCGCTGTGATACCACCTCGCACGCCGGTGTGGACGAGTCGGACAAGTTCCGCGCGTTTCACCGCGTGCTGGAGGAGCAGTTTCCGCTGGTTCACCGACACCTGGAGCGGACGGAAATTGACGGCAATCTGCTGTATTATTGGAAGGGTCAAAGCCGCGAGAAACCGATTTTGCTGATGAGCCATCAGGATGTGGTGCCGGCCGAGGGCGTCTGGGAGCATGCGCCGTTTTCCGGCGATATTGCCGACGGCAAGGTATGGGGCCGCGGTGCGGCTGACACCAAGTGCTCTCTTATGGCGTTTTTTGAGGCCGCAGAGCAGCTTTTGGCTGAGGGGTATACTCCCGCCACTGATGTCTATCTGGCCTCCTCCTGCACCGAGGAATGGGCCGGAGACGGCGCGCCGAAGATTGTCCGCGAGCTGCAGCGCCGCGGCGTGGAGCTGTTTTTGCTGTGTGATGAGGGCGGCGGCATCATCCGCGAGCCGATTGCCGGGGTTCCGGGCAATTTTGCCATGGTCGGTGTCTTTGAAAAGGGTAAGGCGGATGTTCGCTTTACGGCCAAGAGCACGGGCGGACATGCCAGTGCCCCGGCCGCGCACAGTCCCATCGCGCGGCTGGCCGATTTCGTGCACGAAACGGAGACTCACTCACCGTTTCGCAAAAAAATGCTGCCCGAGGTGGCGGCCATGTTCCGCACCCTCTCCCCCTACGCCTCCTTCGGCCTGCGGCTCGTATTCGGCAATCTGTGGCTGTTCCGGCCGCTGCTGCTGCTCGTGCTTCCCAAGCTGAGTGCACAGGCGGGGGCCATGCTCAAAACCACCATTGCCTTTACGATGCAGTCCGGCTCCGATGCCTGCAACGTGATTCCGCAGGAGGCCACGCTTTGCGCCAACATGCGCTTTATCCCGCATCAGGGAGAGCGGGAGAGCCTCGACATGATCCGTCGGCGGGCCGCACGCCACGGGCTGACCACCGAGGTGCTGCATTCCAACGACTATACACCGCCGGTGGATATTCACGGTGAGGCCTTCCGGTTGATGCAGCAGGTCATCGGGGAGACCTTCCCGGGGCTCGCCTCCAGTCCTTATGTGATGACCGGCGCTACCGACGCACAGTTCTATCAGCCGATCTGCAAAAGCTGCATCCGCTTTGCCCCGGTGATTTACGGTCCCGAGCAGATGAAGGGCATGCACGGTCTGAACGAGACGATTGAGTACAGCTGCCTCCCCGGTGCCGTGCGGTTTTACCGGAACCTGATCCGGGCGCAGGAGGCGGTGCCGCGCCCTGCGGCAGAGGCCAACGAAGCGTGAGCTCCGGCCCGGCCGGAAGTGCTCCGGAAATCCTGCAAATTCTCCCACTTATCACGTCAGGAGGAATCCGTAATGGCAACATATCTTGCAGCAGATACCGTCAAAGCCGTGCTTCTCGGGCATGCCGTCGGAGATGCCCTCGGAGTTCCCGTGGAATTTACGGCAAGAGAAAAGCTCGACCGGGATCCCGTCACGGATATGCGGGGCTTCGGCAGCTATCCCTATCCGGCCGGCACCTGGTCAGATGACACCTCCATGACACTCTGCGCACTGGAGGTACTGGCAAAGGGAACCGTGGATTTTGACCGGATTATGCAGAATTTCGGAGAATGGCTGATGAACGGGGCGTTTACCGCTTCCGGCGAAATCTTTGACTCCGGCCGGACCTGCGTCCGCGCAATCAGCCGCTATTTCCGGGACCGCACAAAAGCCACCGAAAGCGGCGGCACCGACGAGTATTCCAACGGCAACGGCTCACTGATGCGTATTCTCCCCTTTGCGCTGTATGCGGTCGCCGTATACGGCACCAAGGATCTCCGTCCGCTTTGGAGGCTCACCGCAGAGGGCTCCTCGCTGACCCATGCCCATCCCAGATCGCAGATTGCCTGTCAGATCTACGCCACGGTTCTTGCGTGCCTGATCGAGCGGCCGACCAAACAATCCATAGCGGACGGCATCGCGCAATACCGGGCGGAAAACGGAGACGGCGGTGCGGAGGCTGCCTGCTTCGGGCGCGTGGATGCGGAAATACTGAAGTCCCTGAACCGTTCCGAAATCCGATCCGACGGCTATGTCATAGACACGCTGGAGGCCGCTCTGTGGTGCCTTCTGACCACGGATTCCTATGCAGAATGCGTTTTGCGGGCCGTCAACCTCGGAGACGACACTGACACGGCGGCCGCAGTAGCCGGCGGTCTTGCCGGAGCTTTATACGGATGGGATGCCATTCCGAAAGCATGGCTCCGCACCCTGCAGAGGTGTGCCTACCTCGAATCGCTTTGTGAACAGGCAGCAGAGAATTGGGGCAAGGGACAGACAAAGCCATTGGAGTAGAAAAAACAATAGACAAAACAGCTGCCGAAGGGAGTTTCCTTCGGCGGCTGTCACTTCCGGACCTGCAGCTCGGCCAGTGTCGCGTAGTGCCGGATATCCAATTCGTCCGGAGCGGTTTCCGAAAGCATTTGCAGGTGTTCGGATTCCCATGCCCGCAATTCGTCATCGGTCAACGATGCGCCGACACCGCAGCAGCCTTCATTCGTCCGTTCCACGATTCTCGGGAGAAATGCACATTCAGTAAATATTCCTCATGACGCACCCGCTCAAGCCCGGAATCGTAACAGTCCGGAATCCGGATCGGTGGAACCATCTGTTGTTTTCGTTATAAAGCATCAGTGCATACCGTACCAC
>URYX01000186.1 GCA_900552225.1 uncultured Oscillospiraceae bacterium
ACCTTCTGATCAACGTTCTCGGCGCCGTTCTGTGGGGCTCCGTTTTCTATCTCTGCAACGCCATCCGCCCGTTCCCGTTTATGGACACGACGCTGGATACCGTCGGCATCGCCGCCCTCAACACGGTGTTCCGCCTGGCCACCATCCTGGTGCTGGCCCCCTTCACGTCGCAGATGGCGCGCTTTGTGCGCTGGCTGATTCCCGACCGCTCCAAGAACGCGGCCGTGCAGACCGCACTCGACCGCCTGGACGAGCGCTTTATCGAGCACCCCGCCCTCGCGGTGGAGCAGAGCCGCCTCGTGATCCACTCGATGGCGGAGCAGGCCCGGGATAACCTGCAGGAGGCCTTTCAGCTGCTTGACCGTTACACCGAGACCGGCTTTGCCAAGGTGGCCGAGCTCGAATCCTTCATCGACCGCTACGAGGATGCCCTCGGCACCTATCTGATGAAGCTGACCGGCCGGGAGCTGACCTCCCGGCAGAACGAGGACGTCTCCAAGTTTCTCCATACCATCACGGACTTCGAGCGTATCTCCGATCACGCCCTGAACATTGCCGAGGTGGCGCGGGAGATTCATCAGAAAAGTCTGAACTTCTCCTCCTCCGCTATCCGGGAAATGAACGTCATCCGCTCGGCGGTGGCCGAAATCGTCTCCATCGCCGTCAGTGCCTTCGTCAGCGAGGATCTGCAGCAGGCGGCCCGCGTGGAGCCGCTCGAGGAGCTGATCGACAGCCTGTGCGACGAGCTGAAATCTCACCATGTGGAGCGCCTGCAGAAGGGCGAATGCACTCTGCACCACGGGTTCGTGTTCAACGACCTGCTGACCAACTACGAACGCATCGCGGACCACTGCTCCAACATCGCGGTTGCAATGATCGAGGTGGACTCGGACGTGTTTGACCCGCACGAATATCTCAACAGCCTCAAGCAGATGAAGCAGACCTCCTATGCCCGCTATTTTGAGGAATTCCGGCAGAAATATTCCATTTGAGCAGCATCCCCACTCCCTTTCCCGGTGCAAAAAATCCGCAAAATTTCTATTGAAAAAGCGGTTCGTCCGTGGTATGATATTCTCGTACATAGGGCAGCGCGGCTGCCTTATGTACCGAAAACGAAGGGCATATTTTTCAGATGGGAGATCATAGTATGAAATTCGGAAAATTGGGACTCTTTGCCGCCGGCTTCCTGTTCGGCACCGCGGGCGTTAAGATTCTGTCCAGCCGGGATGCCAAAAAAGCCTATGTCCGTGTGACCGCCGCCGCCCTGCGTGCCAAGGAGAGCGTCATGAATACGGTCACCGTGATCCGTGAGAACGCGGACGATATCCTGGCCGAGGCCAAGGACCTCAACGAACAATACACTGCCTCGGATGAGGTCGTCGAGGACACATCCGCCGCCGTCGAGGAATAAACACAGCAGCCGGGGCCGCCTGATGAGCAGGAGGGCCCCGGTTTTATATTCGGAGGTCTTTGTTTCCCATGAAATTCTCTGTCTTGCATGAATCGCGCGGACGTATCCGCATTCATCTGACGGGCCGGCGGATGAGCCTGCCCCAGGCGGACGCCCTGGAGCTTTATATCAAGGGCCTGGAGAGCATCCGTGACGTCACCGTATACGACCGTACCGGAGACGCGGTCATTTATTACTCCGGCCCCCGCAGCGGGGTCATCGCCCTTCTGGCGGCGGTTCCGTATGAAAAGGCCGTGGACACCGGGCTGGTCCCCGCCGGGAGTACACGGCAGCTCAACCGGGAATTTGAGGATAGGCTCATCGGCTCCTTCCTGCGCCGCTTCGCCTTCCGGCTGTTCCTGCCGATGCCGCTGCGCACGGTAATGACTGCGTTCCGGGCTGTAAAATACATCTCTCTCGGGCTGAAATCCCTGCTCGGCGGCAAGCTGTCCGTCTCGGTGCTCGACGCCACCGCCGTGCTGGTTTCGCTGCTGCGCGGCGACGTCGGCACCGCCTCCTCCGTGATGTTCATGCTCGGGCTCGGTGAAATTCTTGAGGATTGGACCCATAAAAAATCGGTGGCGGATCTGGCCGGCGCCATGTCCCTCCATATCGACAAGGTGTGGGTGGACGACGGCGGCCGGGAGCAGCTCGTGCCCCTCCGCGAGGTCAGGACGGGTGACCGCGTCATTGTGCGCACCGGCAACGTCATTCCCCTGGACGGCACCGTGACCGCGGGAGAGGTCACCGTCAATCAGGCCTCCATGACCGGCGAATCGCTCCCGGTTCCCAAAAAAGCGGGGAGCTATGTCTACGCCGGCACCGTCGTGGAGGAGGGCGAGTGTACGGTTCTCGTGGACAATGCCGCCGGAACCGGGCGGTATGACCGCATCGTCCGCATGATTGAGGAATCCGAAAAACTGAAATCCACCACGGAGGACAAGGCCGCACGCCTGGCCGACCGGCTGGTACCCTATACCCTGGGCGGCACCCTGCTGACCTATCTGCTGACGCGCAACCCCGTCAAGGCGCTGGCCGTGCTGATGGTGGACTTCTCCTGCGCACTGAAGCTGTCGATTCCGATCACGGTTCTGTCCGCCATGCGGGAATGCAACACCTACGGCATCTCCGTCAAGGGCGGCCGCTTCCTGGAGGCCATGTCTCAGGCGGATACCGTCGTCTTTGACAAGACCGGCACCCTGACCTATGCCACGCCGAAGGTAGCGGGAACCGTGACCTTCGGCGGCCGGGACGAGGACGATATGCTGCGTCTGGCCGCCTGTCTCGAGGAGCACTACCCCCATTCAATGGCCAACGCCGTCGTGGCCGAAGCCGCCGCCCGCGGCCTCAGTCACGACGAATACCATTCCCGCATCGAATACGTGGTGGCCCACGGCATTTCGAGTACGGTGGAGCAGCACAAGGTCATCATCGGCAGCGCACATTTCGTCTTTGACGACGAGCAGTGTGTCATCCCGGCAGGAGAACAGGAAAAATTCGACTCCCTGCTCCATGAATATTCGCATCTGTACCTGTGCATTTCGGGCGTGCTGGCGGCCGTCATCTGCATCTACGATCCCCTGCGTCCCGAGGCGGCCGAGGCCGTCCGGGCGCTGCATGAGCTCGGCATCTCCCAGGTCGTGATGATGACGGGCGACAACGAACAGACCGCCGCCTCCGTGGCCCGTGCGGTGGGCGTCGATGACTACCGTGCCGGCGTGCTGCCGGAGGACAAGGCCGCCTTCATCAAAGAGGCCCGGGAAAACGGACACACCGTCGTCATGGTCGGAGACGGCGTCAACGATTCCCCCGCGCTCTCCGAGGCCAATGTCGGGATTGCCATCCACACGGGAGCTGCCATTGCCAAGGAGATTGCGGACATCACCGTTGCCTCGGACAGCCTGCTTGAGCTGGTGACCCTGCGCCGGCTCAGCGCTGAGCTGATGAAGCGCATCTACCGCAACTACCGGACCATCGTCTCCTTCAACACCCTGCTGATCGTGGCGGGCGTGGCGGGTCTCATCCCGCCGACCACCTCGGCCCTGCTGCACAACATGTCTACCCTCGGAATCAGCCTGAAAAGCATGACCAGCCTTCTGCCGCCCCCGCCGCAGTCCCGGGCCGCCGAAACCCCGTCCCCCGCCCCCGCCTGGTTCCCCCAAAACCGATTTTGCAAAAA
>URYX01000187.1 GCA_900552225.1 uncultured Oscillospiraceae bacterium
GGTGGCACAGGCCTGTGAGGCGGGCGGGGCCGCCGCCGTGACGGTGCACGGCCGCACGCGGGATCAGATGTACGCCCCTCCCGTGGACTGGGGCATCATCCGCGACGTCAAGCGGGCGGTGCGGATTCCCGTCATCGGCAACGGCGATGTGACGGATGCGGCGAGCGCGGCACGCCTGTATGAGGAGACCGGCTGCGACGGCATTATGGTGGGGCGCGGGGCGCTCGGAGCTCCGTGGATTTTTGCCCAGATCGAGGCCTACCTCGGGCACGGGACGCTGCTGCCCGACCCGCCGGTGGCCAAGCGGATGGCCGTGCTGTTCCGGCAGGCGGAGCTGACCGCGCAGTTCAAGGGGGAGCGCGTGGCGCTGCTCGAAATGCGCAAGCATGCCGCCTGGTATATGCGCGGACTGCGCGGTGCGGCGGAGTATCGCCGCGCCGCGGGGCAGCTGACGACGCTGGAGGAGCTTTCAGCCCTGTGCCGCCGCGTCGCGGAGGAGCAGAAAAGCGGCATGCCCTCTGCCTGAAGCCGTTCAGAAAAAAAGAGTGAAAATTACCGTGTTTGTATTGAAATGAACGTTCATTCATGCTATAATGCTCTCACACCCTAAAACGACAGAGGAGGAGCATTGTCTATGAAGTTCATACGAAAAGCGGCGTTTTTCCTGACGGTTCTCTGCCTGGTGCTGAGCCTGTGGCCGGTGACGGCCCTGGCGGAGGACGAAATCATCCCCACCGATGAGTACACGGAGTTCACGATCGTCGGCTGGAAGAACGAGGGCCCGGAGGGCGCGATCCGAAGCGTGACGGTGAAGGGCGAGGTGCTGCCCGAGACGGGCGGTACCGTCAAGGCGGCCCCCTCGGAGCGGCTGGAGGTCAGCATCGAGCTGAACCCGGGCTATAAACGGGGCGACTGGCTGGACGGCGTGATTCTGCGGTTCGCCGGCGTACAGTCCGGAAGCGACAATGTCGCGAATTCCTCGAGCTTTACCTCCATTCTTGCCCCCGCTGAGGAATGGCTGAAGGGCGTTTACGGGGAGGATGCCATGGATCACGAGATCTATCTGATTATCCCCACGCAGGAGGACGAGAGCGTTCCGCGCTATACGCTTTCGTTTGAAACCAACGGCGGCAGCGGGATTGACTCTGTGACCGCGGCGAAGGGCAGCGAGCTTACCCTGTCCGATTACACCACGGAGCGCGAGGGCTATCTTCTGGACGGCTGGTACGCGGATGCGGCCCTGACCGAGAAGCTTACCGCGGTCACGCTGGAGGGCAATACGACCGTGTATGCCAAGTGGACCGAGGAGCCGAGCGGCGAGGAGAACCCGCCGCAGGAGGAGGGCCCGGAGTCGGGAGACGGCGATCTGCGGCTGTGGATGACCCTTGCGGGCCTGTCCCTGCTCGGCGCGGCGGCCGTTCTGCTGCGGAAAAACCGCCTCTGTGCCTGCGGCAAATAACGCCGGAGCAGCGCCATAGAACAGCGCAACAGCATTAAAAAGAGCAGGGGCCGCGGCCCCTGCTCTTTTTATACCCTTTTAAATGTAAAATATGTTTTCCGCAAAACGGGTCGTTTCGGTCGGTTTGGATTGACAAAAGGTTTGACGGTGTGCTATACTAAAGCGATAAAGTATCTTAGCCGGGAAGCGCCCGGCATACGGAAACCAAGCGACAGAAAGAGGGAGCCTTTATGGGACAGACATTGGCACAGAAATGTATTCAGGCGCATCTTGTCTCCGGAGAAATGGTGACGGGGCAGGAGATCGGACTGCGTATCGATCAGACGCTGACGCAGGACGCGACGGGGACGATGGCGTATCTGGAATTTGAGGCTATGGGCGTGCCGCGTGTCCGGACGGAGCTCTCCGTCGCCTATGTGGACCATAATACGCTGCAGACGGGCTTTGAAAACGCCGACGACCACCGCTATATCCAGAGCGTCTGCCGCAGGCACGGGCTGTATTTCTCCCGGCCAGGCAACGGCATCTGCCACCAGGTGCACCTGGAGCGGTTCGGCGTGCCCGGAAAGACGCTGATCGGCTCGGACAGCCATACGCCGACGGCCGGCGGCATCGGTATGCTCGCGTTCGGTGCGGGCGGTCTCGATGTGGCGGTGGCCATGGGCGGCGGTACTTACTATATCACCATGCCGAAGCTCTGCCGGATTACGCTGACCGGCCGGCTCTCCCCCTGGGTGACGGCGAAGGACGTCATCCTGGAGGTGCTGCGGCGGATGAGCGTGAAGGGCGGCGTCGGCAAGATCATCGAATACGCCGGCGACGGCGTAGCGACGCTGTCGGTGCCCGAGCGCGCCACCATCACGAACATGGGCGCCGAGCTCGGCGCCTCCACCTCGATTTTTCCGTCGGATGACGTGACCCGCGCATTTCTGGAGGCGCAGGGCCGCGGCGACCGGTGGGTGCCGCTGGCGGCGGATGAGGACGCGGTGTATGACGAGGAGCTGACCGTCGACCTCGGAGCCCTGAGCCCCATGGCGGCCTGCCCGCATTCCCCCGACGCGGTGAAGCCGGTGACGGAGCTGGCCGGACTGCCGGTGACGCAGTGCTGCATCGGCTCCTGCACCAACTCGTCGCTGCTCGATATGCTGAAGGTGGCGGCCGTGCTCAAGGGCCGGACGGTGCACCCGTCGGTGAGCCTGACCATCTCTCCCGGCTCCAAGCAGGTGCTGACCATGCTGTCGGAATGCGGAGCACTGGCGGATATTCTCGCCTCGGGCGCGCGCCTGCTGGAATGCGCCTGTGGCCCCTGCATCGGCATGGGGCAGTCGCCGGCCTCGGGCGGTGTCTCGCTGCGCACCTTTAACCGTAATTTTGAGGGCCGCAGCGGCACCGCGGATGCACAGGTGTACCTGGTGAGCCCGGAGGTGGCCGCCGTGGCGGCGCTGACCGGCGTCGTGACCGACCCGCGTACCTTCGGGGAGGCACCGCAGGTGAAGCTGCCGGATCGGTTCCTGCAAAACGACAACATGATCATCCCTCCGGTTTCGCCGGAGGAGGCAGCACAGACGGAGATTCTGCGCGGTCCGAATATCAAGCCGTTCCCGTCCAACACGCCCCTGCCCGAGGAGATCACCGCCAAGGTGCTGCTCAAGGTGGGCGATAATATTACCACCGATCATATTATGCCGGCCGGGGCCAAAATCCTGCCGCTGCGCTCCAACATTCCCGCCATCTCCGAGCATTGCTTTGTGCGCTGCGATCCGGAATTCCCCGCCCGCTGCAAGCGCGAGGGCCGCGGCATCATCGTCGGCGGCCAGAACTACGGGCAGGGGAGCTCCCGCGAGCACGCGGCGCTGGCTCCGCTGTACCTCGGCATCAGAGCGGTGGTCGTCAAGAGCTTCGCCCGCATTCACGTGGCCAACCTCATCAATGCCGGCATCCTGCCGCTGACCTTTGCCGATCCGGCGGATTACGACCGGGTGCATGAGGGCGACGAGCTGTGTCTGCCCGCGGTGCGGGAGCGCCTGTCCCGCGGCGAGGCGCTGACGCTCGAAAACCGGACGACCGGCGAGACCTATGCGCTCTCCTCGGCCTTCACCGAGCGGCAGACCCGGATTCTGCTGAGCGGCGGCCTGCTGTATAC
>URYX01000188.1 GCA_900552225.1 uncultured Oscillospiraceae bacterium
GGGATACGTTTTATGACGGCGAGGTTCAGTTCTGGAACACGGCGATGCCGGAGCTGCAGGAATATATGCAGCAGTGGACGAAGGCGATGCTGGAGAGTTCGTTCCGCGCCGATTTTGCCAAGGAATACGGCGATGTGATGTTCCTCAACGCCGAAATTGAGCTCAAGAGCTTTTCGCCGGAGATTATTCCGGAGCTGCAGCAGGAAAACGAGCTGACGCAGGCCTATGAAAAGCTGCTGGCCTCGGCGCAGATTCCGTTTGAGGGCAAGACCTATACGATTGCGCAGATGGCGCTCTTCAAGAATGACCCGGACGATGCCCGGCGGCTGGCCGCCTGGAAGGCGGAGGGACAGTGGTATAAGGACCATCAGGCGGAGCTGGACGACCAGTATGACCGGCTGGTGCATCTGCGGGATGCCATGGGACGCAAGCTCGGCTATGACGGGTATACGCAGCTCGGCTATTACCGCATGGGTCGGAACTGCTACGGTAAGGCGGATGTGGAGAAATTCCGCGAGGCGGTGCGGCGCTATCTCGTGCCGGTGGCGGATGCCATCTACCGCGAGCAGGCCAAGCGCCTCGGCAAGGAATACCCGATGAGCTTTGCGGACAATGCGCTGATGTTCCGCTCCGGCAACCCGAAGCCCTGCGGCTCGGCGGACGAGATTCTGGCGCACGGCCGGAGGTTTTACGATGAGCTCTCGCCGGAGACGAGCGAGTTTTTCCGCACGATGCTGGACAACGAGCTGCTCGATGTGCTCTCCACGGAGGGCAAGCGCGGCGGCGGGTACTGCACCGGGATTTACGCCTATGAGGTGCCGTTTATCTTTGCCAACTTCAACGGTACGCGGGACGATGTGGAGACGGTGACGCACGAGGCGGGACATGCCTTTGCCTACTGGATGAACCGCAAGCGGATTCCGCTGGAGTCGATTTGGCCGGGCATGGAGGCCTGTGAGGTGCACTCCATGTCGATGGAATTCTTTGCCTGGCCGTGGGCGGAGGGCTTCTTCGGCGGGGATACCCGCAAGTTCTATTACAGCCATTTGGCCGGGGCGCTGACCTTCATCCCCTACGGGACGATGGTGGATCACTTCCAGCATATCGTATACGAAAAGCCGGAGATGACGCCGGCGGAGCGGCACGCCGTCTGGAAGGAGCTGCTCGGGCAGTATATGCCGTGGGCGCGGCTGGACGGGGACATTCCCTTCTACAGCGACGGAGAGGGCTGGCAGCGCCAGCACCACATCTACTCCAGCCCGTTCTACTATATTGATTATTGCTTGGCGCAGACGGTGGCGCTGCAGTTCTGGGCGCGGATTCAGGAAAACCGTGAGGATGCCTGGAAGCACTATATGGCCTATACCGTACAGGGCGGCAGCCGCGTGTTTACCGAGCTGCTGAAGAATGCCGGGCTCGACAGTCCCTTTGATGAGGCGTGCCTGCGCGGTGTGTGTACCGCGGCGGATCAGTGGCTGAAGCAGTTTGATCTGACGGGGATTGCCTGATGGGAGCCCGCAAGCCGAAGCGGCGCGCGTACCTGAGCGATTTTGTGCCCGCGGCGGACGGAAGCTACCGCTACGGCGGCGCGCATTACCGCTTCACAGGGACGGCGGAGGAGCGGAAGCACCTTCTGCGGCGGCTGTGGATTCTGACGGCGGCTGCGTGCCTGTGCTCCGTGGGCGGCGGACTTCTGATGCCGCCGAACGGGATCGGCAACTGCTTTTACGTATTACTGCCCCTGGCGGCGGAAGTCGGAGCGTTCGGCTCCGTGGTGTGGGCGCTGGTGCGTCTGACCGCGGCGGGGCATCCCGTGCGCCGCTACGTTTACGAACAGACGGCGGCTGCTCTGCCGCGCCGCAGTCTGATTGCGGCGGCGGCCGCGGGGGTCGGAGCGGTCGGAGCGCTTATCTGTCTGCTGTTTGGCGGAGAGGGACAGGCGCTCGGGTGGACGCTCGGCTATATAGGGTCTCGCCTGCTCGGCGGTGCGGCGGCGGCGGTGCTGTTCCGGGCGGCCAAGAGCGGCCGCTGGGAGGAACAGCGGCACGACGGTGCGGCGTAAGAAATCGCTTACAGCCGTGCTCTTTACCGCTTTGAAGCCAAGCAGAGAGGCGGGTTTTACGGGAAAGGCTGTGTGCAGGGATGCGCGGCCGATCCGTTCTTTGATTCCGGTTATTTCGGGGGCTTCCCCGATGTAATAAAAAATTATAGGAGAGGATACACATGAAAAACATCAGCAAAGTTCTTGCGATGGTGTGCGTGCTCGCACTGTGCCTCGGCGTATTCGCCGGCTGCAGCCAGACGCCCGCACAGTCGGGTTCGAGTGACACCTCCAAGACGCAGAGCACCACTCCGCTGGTTGTCGGTTATTCTCCGTTCAGCTCGAAGTTTTCTCCCTTCTTTGCGGAGACGGCTTACGATCAGGACGTGTATGCAATGACCGCGCTGGGTCTGCTGACCAGCGACCGTACCGGCGCCATCATCCACAAGGGCATCAAGGGTGAGACCATTGCCTACAACGGCAAGGATTACACCTACTACGGCCCGGCAGATCTGACGGTCACGCAGAATGATGACGGATCGGTTTACTACGATTTCACCCTGCGCGAGGACATCAAGTTCTCCGACGGTGAGCCTGTGACCGTGGATGACGTCATCTTCTCGATGTATGTTCTCTGCGACCCGACCTACGACGGCAACTCCACCCTGTTCGCTCAGCCCATCAAGGGTCTGGATGCGTACCGCGGCGGTATGACCACGAAGTGGGAGCTGATCGTTGCCGACGGCAAGGAAGCCAGCGCGAACGGCTCCGACAAGGGCTACTACACGGCCGACGAGGCCAAGGCGTTCTGGGATACCTTTGAGGCTCAGGGCGTGAAGTATGCGCAGAGCATTATCGATTACATTGCCGCCAACCACGGCATTACGGATCCGGTGAAGGCCGCAGAAGCCTGGGGCTTTAAGGGACTGCCGGCCGAGAACACCGCCGAGGCCTTCTGGGCGGCTCTGCTGGAGGCTTACGGCTACACGCTGGGCGACGAGGGCCTGGACAAGGAAAAGGGCGACGTCACTCTGTCCTCGATGATTGCCGAGAACCTGTCCGATGATCTCCGCGCCGGTGTCAAGACCGGTGAGTCCGCGGACAACATTGCCGGTATTCAGAAGACCGGCAAGAACACTCTCCGCGTGGAGATGACCGAGTTCGACGCGACCTCCATCTATCAGCTCGGCGTGGCGATTGCTCCGATGCACTACTACGGTGAGAAGAGCAAGTACAACTACGACGAGAACAAGTTCGGCTTTGACAAGGGCGATCTGTCCCATGTCCGTTCCGTGACCACCCGCCCGATGGGCGCCGGTCCGTACAAGTTTGTGAAGTTTGAGAACGGTGTTGTCAACTTCGAGTCGAACGATTCCTACTACCTCGGCACTCCGAAGACCAAGTATGTCAACTTCCTGGAGACTCAGGAAAAGGAGAAGCTGAACGGTATCGTTACCGGCACGATCGATATCACCGATCCGTCCTTCGATAAGAGCGCAGTTGAGACCGTCGAGAAGGCCAACAGCAACGGCAAGCTGGACGGTGACAAGGT
>URYX01000189.1 GCA_900552225.1 uncultured Oscillospiraceae bacterium
TTTTTTGTGTATTTCGGGCCGCAGGCGCGGGCAAACGGCAAGCTATACCGTTTCCGAAGCGGCTGCACCCTATCTGCTTTGTGCAGGCGTTACAGCGCGTTCAGATACTTTGCTCCGATCTCGGCGCATTCCATCGGCGTCTTGCCCATGCTCGGCGCATCCTGCTCCACGACCATCCAGGAGGCTCCGACCTCCCGTGAGGCCTGCAGAATTTCGGGGAAGTTCTGGCAGCCGCAGCCCACCGGACGCAGCTCAAAGGCCGTGGCCGGTGCCTCGGCCCTGACGTCGTCGCGGCCGATCAGCTCATACATATTCTGCGTCTTGCCGCCGACAAAATCCTTGAGGTGCACGATGCCTCCCTGCCCCGTATACTGCCGGATATAAGCGGCCGGATCGCCGCCGCCGACCTTGACCCAGCAGGTATCGAACTGCGGCCACAGAAGGCCGCGCGGCACCGCCTGCAGGAGATGATCCTCGAGACGGATGCCGTCTTCCGCCGCCTCGAACTCAAAGTCATGGTTATGGTAGCACAGCTGCATGCCGTACTCATGGGCGCGCTCTCCGAGCATCCGCACGTTTTTCAGCAGCGTCTCGTTTTCCGGCGTTCCGGGCAGCAGCAGCTCCCGGTCCAGCCACGGAATAACCATAAAACGGCAGCCGATATCCCGATAGGCGGCGAACACCTCGGGATGCTCCAGCATCTCCGCATATGCGACGTGTGCCGAAATCGGCACGAGCCCCGCCTCCCCGCACATCTCCCGCACGTCGGCGGCACTGTGCCCGCAGAGCCCGGCGAACTCCACGCCGTCATAGCCGAACGACCTGACGCGGCGCAGCGTGCCGGCAAAATCGGCCGCCACGTCATCCCGCACGCTGAACAGCTGCAGTGCCAACTGAAAATGTTTCATAACACCGCTTCCTTTCGATGCGATTTCTTAAACCTCCGGAATGGTAATCTCGACCTCATGACCGAGCTTGGCCGAACGGGCGATGGCATCCAGAATGGCCTGATTGTACACAATCTCGCTGGACGGTACCGTGGCCGTGCCGCCGTCGCGGACGGAGTCGATGAAGGTACGCAGCTTCTTAAAGAAGAAGCTCGGCTCACCGGGCGCGGACTGAATGTACGGAATCTGGTAGGAGATGTTCTGTCCGCCCACCGTCTTATACACGGTCATCGGAGAGTCGAATTCGCCGTTCCAGCACTCGGTGGACGGAATCCGCAGGCCGCCCTCGGTGCCGAGAATCAACGCATCTCCGGCGGTATCCATGTTCATGGCCCAGGAGATGCGGAAATCCAGGATGATATCGCCCTCGAGGCGCACAAACGCCGCCGCAAAATCGTCCACGCCGAACGCCTCGGCGTATTCCGGATGGCCGGGATAGGTGGCGGGATTCTTGCCGAAGAAATCCGACGTATAGCCCGTGCAGGTCAGCGGCTTCGGATAGCCGATGGCGTTGAGCAGCATATCGAGCGAATAGCAGCCGATATCACCGAGAGCTCCGATGCCGCCCGTCTCCTTGGCAATGAAGGAGGTGCCGAACGGGGCAGGAATGCCGCGGCGGCGGCCGCCGCCCGTCTGGATGTAATAGATCTTGCCGAGCTCGCCCGACTCGACTATCTTTTTGATCATCTGCATATTGGCGCTCATGCGCGGCTGGAAGCCGATGGTCAGAATCTTGCCGGAGCGCTTCTCCGCCTTCATGACCTCGATGGCCTCGTCCAGCGTTACCGTGAACGGCTTCTCCAGCATGACGTTGATCCCGTGATCCAGCGCATGAATCGCGCAGGGCGCGTGCTGGCAGTTGTAGGTGCAGATGCTGACCGCGTCCAGACCCTTCTCGTTCTCGAGCAGCTCCACATCGCTGTTATAGATATGCGGCCTGACACCGAATTTTTCCGCAAATGCCGCCGCCTTACCGGGGACAATGTCGGCCAGAGCGACCACCTCGACATCCTCCATCTTCAGGTAGCTGTCCATGTGGGCCTCCGCAATCCAGCCGGTACCGATGATACCGACGCGGGTCTTGCGGCCCTCCGTGCTTCTTTTGGCCTCCTCGTGCTCCTGCTTGAATGCATCCAATCCGTGAATCATAGCTGTCTCCTCCCGTTAGTTCAAATTACAAACTGCCGCATGTAGCGGTAGCTGAGTACAATGGAATCGAGAATACGCTCCCGCGAGCCCTCAAACGCCTTATCCTCCACCTCAACGCAGGTGGGGCCGTCGTAGCCGATGTCCGTCAGCGCCGACACATAGCGTCCCCAATCCACGTCACCGAGGCCGGGCAGCTTCGGGCTCATGTATTCGAGCGGATAGGCCATCACGCCCGCATCCGCCAGCTTTTCGGGATAGAGCTTGATGTCCTTATAGTGGACATGGAAAATCCTGTCCCGGAACTCATAGAGCGGGCGGATATAATCCATCTGCTGCCAGATGAAGTGGCTCGGGTCATAGTTGATGCCGAAATGGCCGCTCGGCAGCAGCTCAAACATCTTCCGCCACAGCTTCGGAGAAGTGAACAGATTCTGCCCGCCCGGCCACTGATCCGCGCCGAACAGCATCGGGCAGTTTTCGATGGCCACCCGCACATCCTCCTGCTCCGCAAGGCGGATGATATCCGGCCAGATTTCCGTAAACAGGGTCAGGTTCTCCTCGACGGTTTTCGTCTGATCGCGGCCGATGAAGGTGGTCACCATACCGACGCCGAGCAGGGCGCTCATATGAATCACCTTTTTCAGGTGGGCGATGTTGGCGGCCCGCTTGACGGGATCGCCGTCCATGGTGTTGGGATAAAACGCCAGCGAGGAAATCTGCATATTCCTGTCGGCGCAGTACTGCCGGATATAGCGGATGTAGTCCTCCGAGGTGTTGTCCACATCAATGTGCGACACACCGGCGTAGCGGCGCTCCGCCTTTCCCTGCGGCCAACAGGCTACCTCCACGCATTCGTAGCCGACCGCGGCCGCGTGGTCGATCATTTCCTCGAAGGTAAATCCGTCGTAGATGGCGCTGACAATGCCCAGTTTCATCGTGCTTCCTCCTTATACCGTATACCGGCGCTTTGCTTGATGTCGTCCATGCAGCGCAGCACCGTCTGTGTGATGGCGGTGGCCCCGGCATACTCCTGCAGGCGTTCACCGCGGATATAGGCGGCGAAATCCGCCGCTTCTCCCGTCATAATCTCCACCTTGGAGGGAATCGGATACAGCGGGGTCGTCTGTCCGTTTTGGACACGGGCGATGCCGGCGTACTGGCTGACGCTGTCCAGCGTCACCGTTCCCCCGTCGCCCAGAATCTCGCTGCCGCGTGCTGACTGCGCCGCCTTGCTGTAGGTCAGCACCGCATCGAAGCCGTCGTAGCGCAGCACGGCGGTCCCGGCAATATCCGTCCCGTTTGGCAGGAAATGAGCCGAGGCGGTCACCTGCTGCGGCTCTCCAAACAGATCAACCGCCGCATAGACGCAGTACACGCCGAGATCCATCAGCGTGCCGCCCAAAAGCGACATATCAAACACATTGACGCGCTCGCCGCGCATCATGCGGTCGTAGCGGCTCGAGCGCTGGCAGAAA
>URYX01000190.1 GCA_900552225.1 uncultured Oscillospiraceae bacterium
GTGCGCCTCTTACCGTATCCATATACGCCTACAGAGGCGCACTCCTTGCCCCTGCGGCCTTTCAGACAGCCTCCGAGCGTGTCAAAAACATAGTTTTTTGACACGCTCAAAACGGCCTTCTATGCGAAACACATAGAAGGCCGTTTTGTGAATGTAGTGATTTGCGGCAAGGCGCAGGGGAGGCCGCCCGGGGTTACCCGACGAATCCCTGCACGGCGCTCAGCGCCTCCACCTGCAGCACACAGGAGCGATAGAGCTGCGTTCCCGCGGAGGCAAAATCGCGGTCCTCGGCGTGTCCGCACAGCGAGGCAAAGGTCTCTCCGATTTTCTGCTCGGCATGCTCGCCGTCCTGCAGACAGAGGTAATAGAACGACAGACTGCCGTTGTTCTGCAGCTCCTCGTAAATAGCGGGCGCGTCGGTGCGCATGGTCTCGTAAAACTTGTTGAAGGCTGTCTGTGCGGCAATCGATGTCGGCAGCAGCTTTTCCAGCTGCACCTCCACGGCGAAGGTCAGCAGCAGCCAGCGCTGCACGGTGACGGCGCGGTTGCCGGGGGTCAGCGGCTGTTCGTCCTTTCCGAGCGTCTGCGCCAGCAGATGTCCGAGCGTCCGTGCGCGCGCCAGATTCCCGTTCTCCTGCTCCTGACGCAGCAGACGGGAGGTGACCTCCGCACTGTCCTCCTCGGCGGAATATTCACCGACAATTTTCATATCACTGTCATCGTACATATCCGTTTCCTCGCTTTGTTCCGGCGTCCGGTTACCGGGTCGCCATTGCTTCCCGGATTGCCTCCGCCAACTGATCCGGACAGGAGCTCGCCTTACTGCCGCAGCGGATACCGGACAGCCGCCGGACGGCCTCCTCCGCTTCCATGCCCTCTACCAAGCGGGCCATGCCCTGAGTATTTCCGTTGCAGCCGCCCTCAAACTGAACATGCTGCACGCGGCCGTCCTCGATTTCCAGCGTAATGGAGCGGGAGCAGACTCCCTCGGTTTTGTAACGATAGGTCATGCACGATCCCTCCCGGAAGGCTGGCCCATACCAATGTATGAGCATTTTCTTCAGTATATACTAAATTAGGAAAAAGTGCAAGGGCTATATGCGGTATTTTTTCAAAAATACCGCACCAGACTGTCAAAAAGGCCGCAAACCGCAAAAGCAGCATAAATGCCAAAAAGAAATCATGACCTTTCAATTTCTGCCTCTCGGGTTATGAACAATACGGTTGTCCCTGGGCTAACGCTTTTGCTTTCTGCGTCGTGCGCCTCTTACCGTATCGATATACGTCGACAGAGACGCACTCCTTGCCTCTGCGACCTTTCAGACAGCCTCCGAGCGTGTCAAAAACATACTTTTTTGCCACGCTCATGCGGTATTTTCCGGAAAATACCGCATATGGTGAACAGGGAGGTGCATCCTATGGAAATTTACAGAGCGGAGGCCGGAGATACGCCGGCTTCGGTGGCCGCACGGTACGGTATCGGCACACAGCGTCTTGCGGAGGAAAACGGAATCTCTCCGGACGCGTCTTTGGTTCCCGGGCAGGCCCTGGTCATCGTCATTCCGGAGCAAGTCTATACCGTCCGGGAGGGAGACACGCTGTTTTCCGTGGCGGCCGCCTACGGCGTGACAACGGAAAGCCTGCAGCGCAACAATCCGGCGCTGCGGGGAGGGGACACTCTTTATCCGGGGCAGACCCTGGTGATTTCCTATGCGGACGATAAGCTCGGCACGGTCTCGGTCAACGGCTATGCCTATCCGAATATCGATCCGGCCGTTTTGGCGCAGACACTGCCGTACCTGACCTATCTGACAATTTTTTCTTACGGAATTACCCGGGACGGACGTCTGCTGCCGCCGGATGACGGAGCCCTGATTGCCGCGGCCCGGGCGGCCGGGGTGGCTCCGCTTCTGCTGCTGTCCACCCTCGGAGAGGACGGCCGGTTCAACAACGCGCTGTCCTCCTTGATCCTGAATAACACGGACATTCAGGAGGCGCTGATTGACGAACTGATCCGCACGGTGCAGGAAAAGGAATATTACGGCGTTGACGTGGATTTTGAATTTGTGCTGCCGGAGGAACGGGAGCTCTATGTACAGTTTCTGACGCGGATGACCGGGCGCATGAACGGAGAGGGCATCCCCGTGATGGCGGCGCTGGCCCCGAAAACCTCGGCCGACCAGCCCGGGCTCCTGTATGAGGCGCACGACTACGCAGGCATCGGGGCCGCCGTCAATGCCGTGCTGCTGATGACCTACGAATGGGGCTATACCTACGGCCCGCCGATGGCGGTGGCACCGCTCCGCAACGTGCGCGAGGTGATCGCCTTCGGTGTCAGTCAGATTCCCTCGGAAAAAATCTTTATGGGCATCCCGAACTACGGCTACGACTGGACGCTGCCGTTTGTGGCGGGAGAGTCCCGGGCCCGTTCGCTCGGCAATGTACAGGCCGTGGAGCTTGCGGCGGAATACGGGGCCTCCATCCGATGGGATTCGACGGCGCAGACTCCCTTTTTCTACTACACCGGCACGGACGGTGCCGAGCACGTGGTGTGGTTTGAGGATGCGGAGAGCATCGACGCGAAGCTCGGCCTCATCACGGAATACGCGCTTCGCGGATGCTCCGTGTGGAATCTGATGCGCTGGTTTCCCCAGCTGTGGACGGTGCTCAACGCCCGCTACGATATCCGGCGTCAGGACCTGTCCGGGGGCAGGCTACAGCTGTAAAGTTAAATACCATTACAGTAAAAAGCATAAGATCGGCAATCGGCGGAGTATGAGGAGCCCTCTTCATACTCCGTTTTTATAGGCGGAAAATCGGCAGAATGCGGAAATCTGACGGACAGAAACAATGTCAAATATTACAAAAATGTAACTTGTCATTCCGGAAATTTACTGATATAATGGGAACAATAATAGGAAACAAAGGGGAATGGAGCATGAGCTATACCGAGATTTTATCCCGTCTGAAGCAGAATGTTGCCAAGGTCATCGTCGGCAAGGAGGAGACCGTGGATTATCTGCTGTGTGCGCTCCTGTGCTCCGGTCATGTGCTGATTGAGGACATGCCCGGACTCGGCAAGACCAGTCTGGCCTCAGCCCTGGCCGCGTCGCTCGGCTGCTCCTTCCGCCGTATTCAGTTTACGCCCGATGTGGTGCCCTCCGACATTACCGGATTTACCATGTTCAACATGAAAACCGGCGAAAAGGAGATCCGCTTCGGCAGCGTGATGAGCCAGATTGTGCTGGCTGATGAAATCAACCGCTGCGGTCCGAAAACGCAGTCAGCCCTGCTTGAAGTGATGCAGGAGCGTCAGGTCACCATCGACGGAGAGACCTTCCCGGCCCCGACGCCGTTTATGGTGCTTGCCACACAGAATCCCATCGAAACCTCCGGCACCTATCCCTTGCCGGAGGCGCAGCTGGACCGCTTCATGCTCAAAATTCTGGTGGATTTTGCCACCGTGGAGCTGTCTCTTATACACATCTGACGCTGCCGACGACTCCTT
>URYX01000191.1 GCA_900552225.1 uncultured Oscillospiraceae bacterium
GATATGTACCATCCCCGTGACCTTATTCGGCAGCTCCACAAAGGCGCCGAATTTTGTAATACCTGTGACTTTTCCTTCCACGATTGCTCCGACTTCAAGCTGCATAAAAAAACTCTGTCCTCCTCAAATTTTCCCCTCTCAGTACCGTGCGGAACTCAGGGACTCTCCTTGAAAACATCCTCACCGGGATAGCCCCATCCGTCCTTCCGCGCCTGCTGCTCCTGGTAGCGGTCGAGGTGGTCCAGATTACCCTGAATCTCCTCGTTCTGACGGAGCTTTTCCTCAATCCGCCCCTGGACCTCGTGAATACGGGACTGCTGCTGATCGATCTGAATCTGCAGCTGCACCAGCATCACGATCACATACACGGCAAATACCAACAGGGAAAGCCGCAAGAAAATACTTTTTTTCTTTTTCGGGCTACTGTTTCTCATGGCTGTCGGTATCTCCTTCGGCAATCGGGTGGGTCTGCTTTCTCAACCTATTTTTAGTATATAATAAAGAGCCACCGGATTTCAATACCTTTTTGAAAAAAACCAACATTTTTCGTGCGGCTTTTTTCAAAAGGCGGCCGAGCGCAGCGAGAGGCACGGAAAGCAGCCGGGTAATTTTGCGGATCGGGGCGGTCAGCAGCCGCCCGGTCACGCGCGCGGCCGCCTCCGTAAAGCAGACCAGCCGGCGCACCAGGCGCACGAAAATCAATCCGACCGTGACACGGTAGGCGGCCAGCCCGAGAAGAACCCCCGCCGCCAGATACCAGCGCAGAATGCCGCCGGTGACCGCTAAGGCGGCCAGGAAAAACGAGAGGGCGGAGGAGAGGCAGAACAGGAGATCCTGAAAAAACACGGCAATTTTTCCGGAGTGTGCCACGATCCGCCAAACGCGAAACAGGTCATAATAGGCACCGAGCAGAAAGCCCAGTCCGCCAAACAGGAAACACTGGTACAGCTGGAGCCCGTTGTCCGCGCCGAACATGGCGGTTCAGCGGAACAGACGGCTGAAAAAACCGCCTGAACGGGCAGAGGATTCGGTGTATTGCAGGCTGTCGATCTGTCCCTCCAGCGTCAGCTCACCGGTTTCCAGACTGAGACGGGTGATCTGCAGTGCCCGGCCGCGGATGCTCAGCTCCCCGAGGGAGGTGCTGGCCGCCACCGCGGTCTCGTCAAAGCTGTCCACGTCGGATACTCCGGACAGCGACAGCAGCCTGCGGTCGTTCAGCAGCAGCTGATGGGACGCTGAGGAATCCCGGCGCTTTTCTTCCGGCATGAAAAAGCCCCCTTTGCATGGTCTGCTCTATGGTATGCAAAGAGGGCGGAGCTTAGACCAAAAGGCACACGGCGTGTGCGGCAATTCCTTCGCCGGTCCCGGTGAAGCCGAGCCCCTCCTCGGTGGTGGCCTTGATGCTGACCTGGGAGGTATCCAGCCGGCAGCGCGCGGCAACGGCGGCCCGCATGTCATCGATATAGGGGCGGAGCTTCGGACGCTCGGCCAGCAGTGTGGCATCGATGTTTTCGATCCGGAAGCCGGCATCCCCGACCAGTGCGGCGACATGGGAGAGCAGATCTCCGCTGGCGGCTCCGGCAAAGCGCTCGTCGGTATCCGGGAACCACAGTCCGATGTCCCCGAGCGCGGCTGCGCCGAGCAGGGCATCCATAATGGCGTGCAGCAGGACATCGGCATCCGAGTGGCCGAGCAGTCCCCTTTCAAACGGAATGGAAACGCCTCCGAGAATCAGCGGACGTCCCTCGACGAGCCGATGGACGTCGTATCCGTGACCTATACGCATATTTGACTCCTTCTGTTCATAGATTTTTGAAAAACGGTGCGCGCCGGGCCGGAATACGGCCTTTTGCCGTGTACGGGACAGCTGCCGTCTGTTTTTTGCGGCAGGTTTTTCTTCAGTATAGCGTATTTTGCGGATTCTGTCAAAGGGGCAATGAGAATGGGAGTGGGGATGCTGCTGTGGCTGTCGGTCGGCTTGGCGGCGGATGCCTTTGCGGTGTCGCTCAGCCTCGGAATGACGGCGGCGCGTCTCCGGCGTATTCCGGCAGAGGCGGCGGGGCTGTTCGGGCTGTTTCAGGGGGGAATGCCTCTGCTCGGCTACGGGCTTGCCCGGCTGTTTGCCGGGCCGATGGAGTGGGTCGGCCGGCTGACGGCCTTCGCGGTGCTGACGGTGCTGGGCATAAAAATGATCCGGGAGGCCTGCGGGAGGTCGTGCGCTGTTCCGCGGCGGGATTGGCGCACGCTGCTCGGTATGGCACTGGCCACCAGCACGGATGCGCTGGCGGTGGGGGCCTCGTTGGCCGTGCTGCCGCGTCAGGGGGTGCTCTACGGAGCGGCGGGCATCTGGCTGTGTGCCGGGGTGATTGCAGCGGTCACCGCGCTGCTGTGCCTTGTCGGTCTGGTGCTCGGCTGCCGCATCGGCAACCGGCTGGGAGGCCGCGCCGGCCTCGGCGGCGGGATTATTCTGATTGCCATCGGCATCAAAATGCTCGGAGAACAAATCTGGCACTGAAATTTGTGTAAAATGCGCCTTGAAATACAGCGGGTTTCTGTTATACTAAAAGGCAGCTGCGGATCCCGGATGTGAGACGGTGCCGCGCGGAAAGGAAGAAATCCGATATGGATACCATAAAGCTGGAGCACAAGGGCAGTACACGCGTGATTGCACACCGCGGTCTGAGCGGTATCGAACAGGAAAACACGTGCGCCGCGTTCGTGGCGGCGGGCAACCGCAGCCATTACGGCATTGAAACGGATGTACATATTACTGCAGACGGCGGCCATCTGATCTGCCATGACGATTGGACGGGCCGCGTGGCGGAGGAAAACCTGCACATTGAGGAGACGCCGTTTGACACGCTGCGCGCCGTCAAAATGAAGCCGCACGGCAATCGCCTGTACCGCAGCGACATCCGTTTTCCGGAGCTGGCGGAGTATATCGAAATCTGCAAGGTGTACGGCAAGGTGGCGGTGCTTGAGCTGAAATGCCACATGCAGCCCGAGCATATCGATGCAATCTGCGAGCAGATCCGTGGGATGGATTACCTGGAGCAGACGGTATTTATCTCCTTTGACTGGGACAATCTGGTGCATGTGCGTGCCGTGCTTCCGGAGCAGCGGATTCAGTTTCTGACCGGCGAATGCCCGCCCGAGCGTCTGGCGGAGCTGCGCAAATACCGGATGGGACTGGACATCTATTTCCCGGCGGTGACGCAGGAGCTTGTGGAGGAATGCCACGCGAATGGGGTGGAGGTCAACTGCTGGACGGTGGACAATCCCGCGGATGCCGAACGGCTGATCGGCTACGGTGTGGATTATATCACCTCGAACATTCTGGAGTAATCCGCCCGGATTGGAGCTTTGCCCGGGAAACGGACTTCGGGCGGAGCCTGCGGTGTATGCGGCGGGTACTCACGCTATGTGAGTACATAGCGTGAGTGAGCTTGTCAAAAAACTCTGTTTTTGACACGCTCGGAGGCTGTCTGAAAGGCTGCAGGGG
>URYX01000192.1 GCA_900552225.1 uncultured Oscillospiraceae bacterium
AGGCGCACTCCTTGTCCCTGCAGCCTTTCAGACAGCCTCCGAGCGTGTCAAAAACTATATTTTTTGACACGCTCAAGAGCGGTGCGGTATCCGGATGATTCCGGACACCGCACCGCTCTTTTCGGTATGAAATAGAAATTCTCATGACGGAGTTGTCGGCCGGGGCCGCATCAGCGGGCGGCCCGGAGCTTCGGAAACGCGCGAAAGGCATTTTCCCGCGTCTGCCGCAGCAGCTCCTCCTCGGTACATCCGCGTACAGCGGCAATGACCCGCGCCGTCTCCGCAATCATGGAGGAGTCGCAGCGCTTTCCGCGCTGGGGAACCGGTGCCATATACGGCGCGTCGGTTTCGAGCAGCAGCCGGTCGGCGGGAACCATGGCAGCCACCTCCAACGGCTTGCGGGCGTTTTTGAAGGTGACGGCGCCGCCCAGTCCGATATACAGTCCGAGAGCGAGCACTTCCCTGGCGGTTTCCACACTGCCGGAGAAGCAATGCACCACCCCCGCCGGACGGTATTGACGCAGCAGCGCGAGCGTGTCCTCATGCGCCTCGCGGTCGTGAAGAATGACCGGAGCGCCGCAGGAGGCGGCCAGCTTCAGCTGGCGCTCCAGCCATTCCCGCTGCAGCTCCCGCGGAAAGGTGTCGTAATGGTAATCCAGGCCGATTTCCCCGACGGCCACCGCACGCGGGTGGCGGTAAAGCTCCCGCAGGCGGTCACAGCTGTCCTCCGTGACGGAATCCAGCTCCGACGGGTGAATGCCGACGGCCGCATAGACGTAGGACCACCGTTCGGCAAGCTCCAGCGTGGCCTGCGAGCTTTTGAGCGTTGTGCCGCAGTTGATGATGCCGCACACGCCGCACTCCGGCAGGGAGGCAAGCAGCGCCTCCCGATCCGCATCAAAGGCGGCATCGTCATAGTGTGCGTGCGTGTCGAAGATGCCGGTCATCTCAGTGAATCCGGCTGCCCGGACGGAGTCCGTCCGTAAACAGCACGCGGGCCCCGTCACCGTCATCTGCCGCCAGAATCATGCCCTGGCTCTCCACGCCGCACAGGGTGGCGGGCTTCAGGTTGGCTACGACGATGACGGAACGGCCGATCAGCTCCTCCGGACGGTACCACGGCGCGATGCCGGAGCAGACGGTACGCGGCTGTCCGCTGCCGTCGTTCAGCGTCAGCCGGAGCAGCTTCTTGGACTTTTTGACCGGCTCACACGCGGTGATTTCGGCCACGCGCAGATCCACCCTGGCAAAATCGTCGATGGCGATCTCGCTGAGGGTTGCGGTGTTCTCGGGCTGCGGCTTGGCCGCGGCGGTCTGTGCGGCAGCCGCCTTCTGCTCGGCCTCGACTTCCGCCAGCACCTTGGCGGCATCGATGCGCACGAACAGCGGGGCTGCCTCTCCGACGGCATAGGAGGCCGCGGGAGTGTCCAGGCTGTCGAAGGTGCGCAGCGCTTCGTCAAGCTGCAGCTGAGCGAAGATGGCCTCGGCCGTGGCGGGGAGGAACGGGGTCAGCAGGATTCCGAGCGTGCGGATGCATTCGAGCAGGTGATACAGCACCGCCTCCAGCCGGTCGCGCTGCGCCTCATCCTTGGCCAGCGTCCACGGCGCGGTTTCATCGATATACTTGTTGCAGCGGCGCGCGAGGTTGAGAATAGCCTCGGCGGCTTCGGCGTTATGATAGCTGTCCATCAGGCGGACATAGTCCGCGCGCGTCTGTGCGGCGACCGCCGTCAGATCGCAGTCCTCCTCCGTCTCCGGAGCTGCGCGGCGCACCCGGCCGCCAAAATACTTATGGGTCATGGCGATGCTGCGGTTGACCAGGTTGCCGAGGGTATTGGCCAGGTCGCTGTTATATTTGGCAATGAAGCTCTCATAGGTGATGGAGCCGTCCTGCGCAAACGGAATTTCGGACAGGAGATAATAGCGCACAGCATCGACGCCGAAGCGCGCCGCGAGCTCGTCGGCGTACAGCACATTGCCGCGGGATTTGCTCATCTTATCCTCGCCCGACAGCAGCCACGGGTGACCGAGCACCTGCTTCGGCAGCGGCTCACCGAGCGCCATCAGAATGATCGGCCAGTAAATCGTGTGGAACCGGACAATGTCCTTGCCGATAACATGCAGATCGGCCGGCCAATAGGTATGGTACCGCTCGCTGCTGCCGTCGGGAGAGTAGCCCACACCCGTGATGTAGTTGGTCAGAGCATCCAGCCAGACATAAATCACGTGCTTCGGGTCGAACTCCACCGGAATGCCCCACTTGAAGGAGGAGCGCGAAACGCACAGGTCGGACAGGCCGGGCTTCAGGAAGTTATTGACCATTTCGGCCTTGCGGGAGGACGGCTGGAAAAAGTCTGGGTGATCCTCGTAGTACTGCAGCAGACGGTCCTGATATTTGCTCAGGCGCAGGAAATAGGCCTCCTCCTTGGCATCGACCACCTCGCGCCCGCAATCGGGGCACTTGCCGTCCACCAGCTGCGACGGGGTAAAGAACGACTCGCAGGGAACGCAGTATTTGCCCTCATACTCGCCCTTGTAGATGTCGCCCTGATCGTACAGCTTCTTGAAAATCTTCTGCACCGCGGCCTCGTGATCGGCGTCCGTGGTACGGATAAAGCGGTCGTAGCTCGTGTTCATGCAATTCCAGACGGCCTTGATCTCGTCCGAAACGCGATCGACGTATTCCTTCGGCGTGATGCCGCTTTGCAGGGCCGCTTCTTCGATTTTCTGTCCGTGCTCGTCCGAGCCGGTGAGGAAATACACGTCGAAGCCGCGCATCCGCTTATAGCGCGCGATGGCATCGGCCAGCACCGGGTCATAGACGTTGCCGATATGCGGCTTCCGCGAGGTATAGGCGATGGCCGTTGTGATATAAAACTTGGGTTTTGACATAGGATTTGTCCCTCCGCTTACGCATACAATTATTGTTATTGTAACATATTTTGAAGAAAATACAAGAGCTTTTCCCGCCCTCGCCGGAAATTGTCGGAAATTCGTTCTGCGGCCGGGGAATTACGGGCTTGCAATCGGCCGGAAAATCCGCTATACTGTAGACAAAGACGGGGCATAGAAGGTAAAATTTCCGAAACGGAGGCAAGGCTTATGCATGGAACCATACTGTATCGCTGCCTGACGGGAGCGGTTGCGGCGGGGGATAAGAGCAATCCCGTGCTGTGGATTGTGATTGCTCTGGCGGCGGGACTGCTGGCCGGGCTGGCCTTATACGGCGCCAAGACACGCAAGCACTGAGAAAGGGTCGGGCCGGGGGAAAGGCAGCAAAAGCAGCATAATCTCATCAAAAAGGCAGAGCATGTATTTGCTCTGCCTTTTTGACCAGTCTGTCAAAGAACCCATGCTTTCAAGGAGCGAGAGCAGGGGATTTCTTCGAAAATCGGGGAAACAGGGAGAAAAAGCAAGCGAAAACGGAGTGCTCCCAGCTCCGGTTTGCCAGCTTTTTCAGGTTCATGGCAGCCAATTTAAGCCT
>URYX01000193.1 GCA_900552225.1 uncultured Oscillospiraceae bacterium
GTGCTCCATCCGGGTGCCGGACTGCTACGACTTCGACCAGGTGAGTGTGGCCTGGGAGGTCGGCGGGGATACCCTGTTCCAAAGCGGCTACTATTACATGAAGCACAATATCGTGGATTCTGTGAAAACGGGAATCGGTGTCGGGAGTGCCGATATGCAGGCGACGGACGTCGGCGGCAAGGCGCAGTATTACACGTATAATTTCTGCTCTCGCGATTCGAACGGCCCGGTGCTGAAGGGGAGCGCCATGCGGGCGGGCTACCTCGGACTGTATTCCCCCTATATTCCGATGTGGTTTATCGGGGAGGAGTGGAACAACCCCACGAACATTGCCACGAACGGCGTCATGTATTTCAACGAGATCAACTGGTCGGCCAAGGAAAAGCCGGAGAATGCGGCTTATTTTGAGGAGTTCAAGCGTATGCTCCGCATCCGGCGGCAGTATCCGGAAATTTTCGAGTATTTCCCGGAGAACCACCGCGAGAGCAATATCTGCAAGATTGAGGCGGAGGGGAATTATCTGCAGGCCTATGCGCGGTACCGGGACAATACGGCCATTCTCATCATCCCCAACAACCAGGGAGAGGACATGACGTTTACCGTCCGTTCCAGGCTGGAGGATATGGGCCTGGCCGGAGGCGAGGAATACACGGTGACCGATCTGGACACGGATACGGTGATGGCGGTCGGCGGGCCGGAGGCGGCCGAGGAGCTGAGCGTATTCATCCGGCAGGACACCGTCAAGGCTATCCGCATCGAGAAAAAGGTACAGGAGCCGACGGCAAATGAGGCACCGGATGACGGCAGCCGCGAGACAAATGGGTTCCCGATGACGGTGCTGGTAATCTGCTTATGCGTGGTGCTCTGCGCAGCGGCGGGAACCGCGGTGGCGGTGGTGGCCGTCCGCCGTCGGTAACATCCAACGGCAGACAGGCCAAACAGAGGATGGTAGGTCGTTTCGGAAACGTCTGCACCCATATGGCTTTGTTCAAGGAAAGAAGGAGGATATCTATGGCTTTGGATCAACGGCAAAAACGGCTGGTGGCCGTGGTGGCCATCATCGCGGTGCTGGCCCTGGCGGGAGGCACCACGGCGGCCGTGCTTCTGATGAAGGGAGGAACGGGAGCCCCGTCCTCCTCGCTGGGAACGGACAGCAATGTCTCGAACAGCGGCTCGACGGTGTCCGGGGAGATTACCACGTCCGGCCTGTGGGAGGATGTGGTGGAGACCGAATCCCCCATTATCCCGAATCCGGTGGATGTGGCCCTGCATAAAAACGAGCCGCTGACACTCGGTAAGACGGCGGAGATTATCTCCGATCTGGAGGACGGAAAACCCGCGGCAGCCGCGCGGGAGGCCTTGGAGGCGGCGGGACTGTCCGTCTCGGAGGCGCAGTCGCCCGCCGGAGCGGATACACAGCTCTGGCTCTCCGTTTCGGCGGACGGTACGGCGGCCGATATTGCGCGGGAGCTCGGGGCGACGACGGAGTTCCCCGTGACGGAGGAGGCCTATGCTCTGGCGGCCGGAACCCGGGAGGGAAAGACCGTGATTGCCGTCATCGGCACCGATCCGGTCGGCGTGTATTACGGGGTTCAGAGCCTCGCCATGTTGCTGGACGGCGGGCAGGACGGCCCCACGCTGTATAAAACGGTCATCCGCGATTATCCGGAGCTGCCGATCCGCGGTGTGGTGACGGGCTATCTGAATAAGAGCTGGCCGGAGGAAAAATGGCGGGATTGGCTCTCCTATATGGCGCGCAACAAGATGAACACCTATTTCAGCACGGATTCCGACTCCTATCATATTGAAAACTGGCGCGATCCGTATCCTGAGGAGGAGCTGGAGCGGGTGGTGCAGGCCTACCGCCTTTGCCAGGAATACTATGTGGATTATATTTACACGATCTACCCGGCACAGTGCTCCGGGCGGCCGAAGAGTTCCTATATCGTCTATTCCAGCGAGGAGGATTACCAAAAGCTGATGGCCAAGTGCCGTCAGGTGCTGGAGGCGGGCCTCAAGGAGGTCATGGTGCTGTTTGACGATATCGACCGGGGGCTGACCGACGAGCGGGACAAGGAGAAGTTCGGCGGCGGCGACGCGGGCTTTGCCAAGGCACAGGCGTATGTCATGAACCGTCTGTATGACGATCTGTTCAAGGATTATCCGGACCGCCGTCTGTTTGTCTGCTATACCGATTACAGCGGACTGAAGATGAACCCGTATCTGCGGGCGATGAAGGATACCCTCAACGAAAACATCCTTCCGATCTGGACGGGAGATATCTTTATCTCGACCGATTTCAGCCGTGAGAATATCCGGAAGGTGCGCGAGAACTTCGGACGGGACTTCATGCTGTGGATCAATATGCCGGTCAACGACGTGATGCCGAATACCGTCAACCTCGGGGCGCTCTGTGGCGCGGAAAGCGGCCTGTCCGAGCTGGGACTGTGCGGGGTCTTCTCCAACCCGATGTCCTTCAGCCAGCAGGAGTCCTCCAAGCTGTCGGTGATTACGATTGCCGATTATTCCTGGAATTCCCGGAAGTATGACCCGGATCTCTCCCTGAAAAAGGCCTGCCTGCAGATGTCGCGGAAGTATGCGGGAGAGCTGTACATTGCAGCGAAAACCAACAGCGACAATATGTACATCATCAGCAACGAAAACGATGTGCTGGAGCAGCTGACGGCGGAATTCTGGGAGAAATTCGCCGCGGGAGAGAACCCCGATATGACCGCCATCCGGGCGCAGTTTGATGACATCTACCGCGCGGCGGATGTGCTGCTGACGCAATACGACAACTTCGATTTTGTGGAGTCGATCCGCAATGCTCTCCTTAAGATGCGGCTGCTCGGTGAGGCCGGACAGCTTTCCGTGGACATGTTCCGGGCGGAATTTGCCGGCTCGGAGGCCGAGGCCAAGGCGCTGCGCGCCTCCTTTGAGGAGAAGATGTCCGTGATCGACCAGCTGCCCGCCAATGTAGGCACCAAGGTGGTGCTGCCTTATCTGGAAAAGTGCAGCAATGAGTCCCGCTTTGAGCTGCAGCGCTGGTACGAGGCGACGCCCATCTCCAACGTCAGCGCCATCAAGACCCACAAGCTGGAGAATATCGCGGACAACAACAGCTCCACCTTCATGTGGTGCCAGTCGCTGATTATGAAGGATCGGTATGTGGGCCTGGATCTGGGCGAGGTGAAGCCGATCCACACGGTAGTGATCACGATGGCACGCGACGGTGCGCTGGCCGAGTATATGAAGGAGGTCACGCTGGAATACTCCGTGGACGGGGAGAATTATACCCCGATTCAGAAGAACATGAATCAGACGAAGATCCGTCTGACGGATCTGGAGATTTCCGCACGTTATATCCGGATACGCAGTGAGGTACCCAGCCCCACCTACGGTCTCATTATATCTGACTTCAAGGTAAAGTAAGGTGCTGTGTCTCTGTGCCCGCCGCCGCATCGGCGCGGCGGCGGGTGCGTC
>URYX01000194.1 GCA_900552225.1 uncultured Oscillospiraceae bacterium
GCTCAGCACTCCGGGGTTCGGTTTTTGACCGAACTCCGGAGTGCTTTTTAAATGTTAAAGGGGGCGCCGTTTCTTGTACGATTCGTTGTATTATTGTCGAAAATTACAGCTTGTCGTCATGGCTGCTCGGCTTCTTCGCCGTCGGAGTGCTTGCGGGATTCCTCCAGATCCTGCAGCACCTCCGCCCGACCACGGGAGGCAATCTCCCGCGTGCGGTCCCCGTCCTCATAGCCGCAGACGGCGCGGTAATCGCAGTACTGACAGGCGGTGCGCCCTCCGGTTTCGGTCGGCACGGCCGCGATTTCTCCCTCCCGCAGCGCAGAGGCCATCTCCCGCAGCAGTTCCTCCGTCCGCTGCTTCAGAAGCCCGAGCTGCCGCAGGGAGGCCACGCTGCTCTGTGCGGTCAGCGTGCCCTTGCCGGTCTGCTTCGCCGGAATGAACACCCCGGCCACATCCGCCTCCATGGCCTCCAGCACGGCGGGGTTATCGAGCAGCAGCCCCTTCATCCGCATACACCGCAGCTGCTCGCGCGCAAGCTCGGCCGCATCCGCATGGGCCTCCGCCTCCACCACCGGCAGCTTGGACGGCAGATACAGCATACCGGCCGGCGTCACCGTCCCGTAGCGGGGGCCGCCGTTCTGCCACAGCGTCCCCATATAAATGAGCATCTGCAGATTCAGGCCCTCCACCACTTCCTGCAGCCGGAATTCCTTGCTGCCCGTCTTGTAGTCCACCACGCGCACATAGGAGGTATCCCCGTCACGGTAAACATCGACGCGATCCACCGTCCCGACCACGCACACCCGCCCTCCGTCGGGCAGCGTCAGCACCTCGGCCGGGACGCTTCCCGGCTCGCCGCCGACCGTGAGCGGCAGCTCGTAGTCCACCGGCACGAACCGACTTTGGCGCAGCTCCTGCACCACCTGCCACAGCAGCTGTCCGCCGAAGCGCTCCATCCGCGACAGCAGATACAAAAACCGCGCCGGCTTCTGCTCCAGTCCGCCCATGCACTCCCCGACATACTGCCGGATGCAGCGGGCGGCATCCTCCTCCGCGCGGGCGCGCGTGATCTGCCGCACCCCCTCCTCCACATAGGAGGGGAGCTGCCGCTGCATGATATCGTGCAGCACCTTGCCGAATTCGAGTGCGTTCAGATCCGCCTGCTTCGGCGGCATGGCCCGCATCCCGTAGCGGCAGAAATAGCGAAACCGGCACTGATAAAAATCCTCCACCCGTGTCGGTGACAGCGTCATAAAATCCCCGAACAGCCGCCGGGCTGCGTCCGGCGTTTCAAAGCGCCGCTCCCTCTGCACCGCGGCCTGCTCCAGCCGCCGCAGCCGTCCGGCATAGGCCGGATGCTCCCCGAGCACCTGCCGCAGGGTGACCGCCGGGACGTCCGGCTCCCGCCAGCTCTCGCTGAGCCGTGCAAACATCTCCTCGCCGTATTCCGGCTCCCCGTCGGGGTCTCCGTGCGTATGTCCGGGCAGCAGCGTCCGGATCTCCTGCACGATAACCGACGGCGTCCGCGTCTCGCCCTCGGGGCCGCCGGTGGAATAGCTGACAAACAGCCGCTCGGACGGGGCGGACAGCGCCGCATAGACGAAAAAGCGCTCCTCCGTCAGGCGGCTCTCCGACGCCTCGGCCACCGGAAGCTGCAGTGCGCGCAGCGCCTGACGCTCCCGGTCGGACAGCAGATCCGCCTCCGACGGCACGGCGGGAAACACCCCCTCCTCGGCCCCGAGCAGCAGCACGGCCCGCGGCGAGGAAAAGCGCATCCGGTCCGCCGCCCCCACCTGCACCGCATCCAGCTGCTGCGGGATGGTGCCGAGGTCGGTCACTCCCGCGGCCTGCGCCAGCAGCTCCGTAAAATGCGCCGTATCGCCGGGTGCCGACCCGAGCGCGGCGGCGAACCGGTCCAGCAATCCCATCACGGTATCCCACAGCCGGTCGGCACGCTCCGCGAGTGCCGCCTCGCCCGCCGCCTCCAGCCGCAGCACCCGGAACCGCACCATGCGGTCCACGTGGGCCCGGATCAGGTATTCATACAGCGCCCGGGCAAACACGGTCCCGGTCGGATGGGCTCCGAGCGCCTGCTCCAGCTGCAGCAGCGGCCGCATGATGCGGCGGCGCAGCAGGTTCAGGTAGGCCAGCCGCCGGTCGGTCGCCGCATCCGCCCGCACCGACAGTCCGTCCGGGTGCTCCGTCCACGGCCGCTTCCAGGCCGCGCCCTGCACATTCCACAGCAGCACGTAGTTTTCAAGCTGTGCCGCCGTATGCGCCGAAAATCCGAGTAGGCCGGTTTTGACCAGCCGCAGCACATCCTCTGCGCGGTAGTTGCCGATCAGGCAGCGCAGCGCCGACAGAAGGGTGACGGTCAGCGTGTCGTTACGGATGTCCTCCCGGGCATCCCGGTAGTAGGGGATTTCTGCCTGCTCCAGCACCATGTCCAGCATCCCGCGATACCGCTCCGGCGAGCGCACCACCACCGCCATATCGCGGCAGCGGAAGCCCTCCCGCATCAGGCGGTGCAGGGTGTGGGCCGCTCCCACGCACTCGCGGTAGAGGTCGCTGTATTCCGTCACGGTGACCTCGGGGGCCGCCGCCTCCAGCGGGGCGGTCTCTCCCCGCAGCACCGCGCTCTCCAGATAGCGCAGCCCCTCGGTACGATGGCGGTGATTCTCCGTCAGATAGCGAACCGGGGCCGCCGGTACCTGCCGCTCCTGCGCCAGCCGCAGCAGCTGCGCCGCGGTCTGCATCGGTGTGGCGAACAGCTCTGTTCCGGCCTCCTGCTGTAGCGTGTCGGCGCACAGCGTCACCGTCAGCTCCCTCGCCTCACTCATCAGTCCGCCGAGCACGCGCAGCTCCTCCGCCGTAAAGCCCTTGAAGCCATCCGCAAAAATCAGCGTATCACGTACCAGGCCGCTTTCCGGCAGGCGCTCGTACAGTGAGGACAGGGCATCCTGCGGATCCACATAGGCCTGCGCTCCGAGTGCCTCATAGGCCCCGAGCACCAGAGACAGGTCCTGCAGCTTGCCCTGCAGCGCTCCCTCGGTCTCCCCGGCGGCGGCCTCCAGCGCGGCGGGCGTGATCCCGCCCTGCTTACATTCCTGCACAAAGCGAAGCATGGACTGCACCTGCGCCTCCCCCGCCGCGCGGCGGCGGTAGACCGTCAGGCGATCCCCCACCTGCGTCAGGGCCTCGCTCATCAGCAGCACCCGTGTGGCATCGTCCATCAGCCGTCCGGCACAGCCTCCGAGCTCCTTCTGCACCATCTCGGCCAGGCGGCTGAAGCTGTACACCCGCACGGCCGAGGCATCCCGCGGGCCGAGCTCGCGCAGCAGGGCCCGCTCCGTCTCGAAGGAAAACTGCTCCGGTACCAGGCAGATGCAGCGGGAGGCCAGTCCCTCCTTCGCCAGGCGGCACAGCTCCTGCCGCACGGCAACGGTTTTGCCGCTTCCCGAGCGGCCCAGTATCAGGT
>URYX01000195.1 GCA_900552225.1 uncultured Oscillospiraceae bacterium
TGGCCGGAAACCCCGGATAAAAATGGCAAAAACGGACTCCCGAGGAAGCAAAATAGAGGCAGGCTTGTCTGCGGAAGGTGAATGGGCGGGGCGTCTCCTCAGTCGGCAGTGCGGCCGGTTTTTTCGGCAGAGGAGGCGGGCCGTGCGGCTGCCTTTCAAGAGGGACTCCGGGACATAAAAAAAAGAGCCTCCCGCAGGAGGCTCTCACAATATGAAATATATCCCATGTACAATTTTGACACATACCGTTTACCGAAGGGGCGGCGGAAGGGGCGGCTGCCGTTCGTGGTATCCGGAAAAATGTGAGGGGCAAGGGCACGGACAGGCCTCCGCACCTCAGACGTCCAAAAAGGCTGCGGGCCGCAAAGGCGCATGGAAAAAGGACATAAGAAGGAGGTATGGGAAAAGGCAGAAGGTCGAAATGAAAAAACGGGAGGCCGAGTCCTTTTTCTGTTTACAAAAACATCGGAGGGCCTGCAGCAGGCCCTCCGATATGTTTGTGACAAAGAAATTCTGAGACAATTTGAGACAAAGAAAACAAAGTCCGTATCCGGGCATTTTCCTATTTCTATAGGCTTTCTATAGACCGCTATAAGCTGCTTCAGACGGCTATAGGCTGCTTTTCTGGAGCCTGCAGCCTTTCGGGACCGGCCTGCGGACGGCCCTCCGGGCCGTTCGTGCTTTATTCGTCGCTCATGGCGTTCATTTCCAGCCACTGCTGGCGCGTAATCAGCACCTGCCGCGGCTTGCTGCCCTCATGCGGGCCGACAATGCCGCGCTGCTCCATCTCGTCGATCAGTCGGCCGGCGCGGGCATAGCCGAGGCGCAGGCGCCGCTGCAGCAGAGAGGTCGATGCCATGCCGGCCTCCACCACCAGCTCGATGGCCTGCGGCAGCATATCGTCCGTTCCGCCGTCCTCCTCGCCGCCGTCTCCGCCGGACGGAGAGCCTCCCTTTCCGCCGCCGGCGGCGTTTGCCTGACGGTCAATCTCCGCCTGCACGGTCTCGTCGTAGCCGGTCTCCTCCTGTGCCTTCAGGAACTGCACCACCGCCTCGATCTCGCGGTTGCTGACAAAGCAGCCCTGCACCCGGATCGGCTTATTGACACCGATCGGCATGAACAGCATATCTCCGCGGCCAAGCAGCTTTTCCGCTCCCGTGGCATCCAGGATGACGCGCGAATCGATGACCGAGGCCACCGTCAGTGCCAGACGGCTCGGGATATTGGCCTTGATCAGTCCCGTGATGACGTCCGTGGAGGGGCGCTGCGTGGCGATGACCATGTGCATGCCGGCGGCGCGCGCCATCTGCGCGAGGCGCACCACCGAATCCTCCACCTCCTTGGAGGCGGCCATCATCAGATCCGCCATTTCGTCGATGACAATCAGAATCTGCGGCATCGGGCGCATGGACTCGTCCTTGCGCGCCTTCTCGTTATACTCCGACAGATCGCGCACGCTGTTGGCGGCGAATTCCTGATAGCGGCGCAGCATCTCGGTCACGGCCCAACCGAGCGCACCGGCCGCCTTGCGCGGGTCGGTGACCACGGGGACCAGCAGATGCGGCACGCCGTTATACATGCTGAATTCCACCTTTTTGGGGTCGATCAGCAGCAGCTTGACCTCCTCCGGTGTGGCGCGGTAGAGGATGCTCTGAATCATGGAGTTGGTGCAGACCGATTTGCCCGAGCCGGTGGTGCCCGCAATCAGCAGATGGGGCATCTTGGCGAGGTCGGCCAGCACCACGTTGCCGGAAATATCCCGCCCGAGCGCTACCGTGAGCTTGCTTTTGGCCGTGGCGAATTCGTTGGAATCGATGAGCTCACGCAGGCACACCGTCGCGCTGACGCGGTTCGGCACCTCGATGCCGACCGCCGCCTTATTGGGAATCGGCGCCTCGATGCGCACTCCCGAGGTCGCCAAACGCAGGGCGATGTCGTCGGCCAGGCCCGTGATTTTATTGACCTTGACGCCGGCGCTCGGCTCCAGCTCGTACCGCGTCACGGCGGGGCCGCGGGCAATATCCACCACCCGCGTTTCCACGCCGAATTCCCGGAGAGTCTTTACGAGCAGATCGGCATTCTGCCGCAGCTCCTTGGAGGCGGCGCTGTCGTCAAACGGCTTCGGCGGGTCGAGCAGCGAAATCGGCGGGTAGCGGTAGCTGCCGGCCGGCTTCTCCGCAGCGGGCTCCGGTTGCGGCTTGTCCGCGGCCGAAGGCTGCACGGCCGGCGCATCCTTCTTCACCGCCTTACCGACGATGTCCTCAATCCGCAGGGCCGGGCGCTGCTCCTCCTCGCGGAGCTCCTGTGCCGCCTGCTCCAGGGCGCGCAGCGATTCCGTGCGCTCCGGCTTTTCCGCCGACGCTCTCCGGCGGCCGCTCAGCTCCTCCAGCTCCTCGTCCACGGCACGGTGGGCATTCTCCAGCTCATCCTCCGGAGAGGGATAGCCCTCCCCCATCTCGATATCGATTTTCTTTTTCTGCTGCCTGCGCTCGTTATGCTCCTGCCAGGCGTTCTGAAGGGTCTCCGTCGTCTTTTTGACGGGCTTTCCCACCTTGCGCACCAGCGCAATCAGCGTTGTCCGCGTCACCAGCATCAGAAAAACGAACGCCGCGAGCAGAACCACGATTTTGGCACCCAGGTCCTCGAGCGCATACTCCAGCGGGTAGCCGAGCAGCACGCCGAGCACGCCGCCGCCACGCAGCAGCTCGCCCTCCGCATAGGAGGCGGCCACCGCATCCCAGAAGCTGAGTCCCTGCACATCCTCAAAGAAAATCTGCAGTGCGCCCGCGAGCAGCAGCGTCGTCAGGCTGATGAGCCATGCCTTGCCCGTCAGGCTGCGCTTCGGGGTCTCCATCGAGGCCATCACGGCCATATAAGTCATCGCGGCCGGCACCAGAAACGCGCAGATGCCGAACAGCCCGAGCACCCCGTTATGTAGAGTGAGCCACAGGCTCCCTCCGGGGATGACGGCGAGGCACAGCACCAAAATGGCCGACGCAAACAGCAGGATGGCCGCCGTCTGCCTTCGGGCACGCCGCACCTCCTCCGCCGCCTTGCTGACGGGTCTTTTCCGTGTGGACTTCCGTTTTGCCGCCATTGCGTCATTCTCTCCCTTTTGCTTTGGATTTCCGGTCTTCGTCAATCATCCGGTACAGGGCCGCCGTCGCCTCCGACAGCGAGCCGAGCTCATCAATCAATCCCTCATGCACGGCCTCCGCGCCCTCAAGCACGCTGCCCACGTCGGTGGCCAGCTCGTCCGTCTCCATGCACAGCTCCATAAACCGGTCAAACGGGATATGGGAGTGGCCGGCGATAAAGCGCGTAATGCGCTCCTGCATCTTCTGAAAATAGGTGAAGGACTGCGGGACGCCGAGCACCATCCCGTTCATACGCACCGGATGGATCGTCATGGCGGCGGAGGGCACGGCAAAGCTCCGCTTTGCTGCCACTGCCAGCGGCACGCC
>URYX01000196.1 GCA_900552225.1 uncultured Oscillospiraceae bacterium
CCCCCGCCTCTCGGCTTCGCGGCCATCAATACAGGCGCCTGCCCGCTCTTCTGCACCTCCCGCACAATCCCGCAGGATTGCCTGAATTTTTCTCTTGCTTTTCCATAGCAGCTATGGTATGATACAGACAGTAAATTGATAAGGAGGTGCTTTCCATGGCTTTCAAAATTTCCGATGATTGCATCGCTTGCGGCTCCTGTGCCGACGGATGCCCCGTTGAGGCGATTTCGGAGGGCGACGGCAAATACGTCATCGATCCGGACACCTGCATTTCCTGCGGAGCTTGCGCGGATGTGTGCCCTGTCGGTGCGCCGTCCGAGGAGTAAGGTACATGCGCAATTGCCGAACAGCCGTTCCGGTTGTTCGGCAATTTTCTTATACACGAGAGGAGAATGCCCGTGCGGACACAGGAATTTCTTTCCCCGTCCCGCTTTGTCTATCAGACGAAGGACCATCGCTTCGGTGAGGACGCCCTGCAGCTGGCGGCCTTTGCCGAGGCCGAGGCCTGTCCCCTCGTCTGCGATCTCGGTACCGGCAACGGTATCCTGCCCCTGTGGTGGCATACACGGCCGCAGCCGCCGCTGCAGATCGACGCAGTGGAGCTGCAGCCGGCGGCTGCGGCGCTCGCGCGTGACGCCGTCGAGGCCTGCGGCCTTTCCGCGCGCATCCGCGTGCTGACGGCCGACTGGGAGCACCTGCCGGGTCTCCTGCCGCGCGGACGGTACGATCTGGTCACCTGCAACCCACCCTATTTCGCCGCCGGACAGGGCAAGCTGCCCCCTTCCGAGGCCCGGCGGCTGGCGCGCCACGAGATCCGCCCGGGTATGCTGGCGCGGCTGTGCCGGGCAGCCGCCTATCTTTGCCGCAGCGGCGGCCGCTTCTGCGTCTGCTACCGCCCGGAGCGCCTGCCCGAGCTGCTGTCCGCCCTGGAGGAGGCCGGCTTTGCCCAGCGGCGGCTGCATTGGCGGGAATCCCCGAACGGCTCACCCCGCCTGATCCTGTGTGAAGCGGTAAGGCGATAACAAGAGAGGAGCATGGAAATGTTCGATACACTGCTGTTTGATCTGGACGGAACACTCACCGACCCGAAGGTCGGCATCACCCGCTGCGTGCAGTATGCACTGCGGGCCGGCGGCATCGAGGTCTCCGACCCCGATACCCTGTGCTGCTTTATCGGCCCGCCGCTCAAGGAGCAGTTCATGGCCTACACCGGCTGGAACGAGGCGCAGGCCACCGCCGCCATCGGGCACTACCGCGAGCGCTTCGGCACGGTCGGCTGGCGGGAAAACCGGGCCTATGACGGCATCCCCGCACTGCTGCAGGCGCTGCTCGACAGCGGCCGCCGCCTGGCGGTGGCTACCTCCAAGCCCACGGTCTACTCCGAACGCATTCTGCGCCATTTCCGGCTGGCCCCCTATTTCGAGGTCATCTGCGGCTCGGAGCTGAACGGGCACCGCACCGACAAGGGCGAGGTCATCGAGGAGACCCTGCGGCTGCTGTCGGTCACCGACCGCTCCCACGTCCTGATGGTCGGAGACCGGGAGCACGACGTCCGCGGGGCCGCGCGCTGCGGCCTCCCCTGCATCGGCGTCGGCTACGGCTATGCCGCCCCGGGCGAGCTGGAGGCGGCCGGGGCTCTCGCCGTCGTTCCCACGGTGGAGACCCTGAAAGCGCGGCTGCTGTCGCTGTAACCGTCGGCCCCGGCCCGCAGCCGTCTCAAAGCCGGCCCGTTTCCCCCGCCCGATTCGCCGTTCTCCCCCGCTCGCTTCCGCCGCACCTCATGCGGCACACGGACAGCACACGGACAGCACACGGGCGGCGGAGAACACTCCGGTCTCCCGCCGCGCCATCCCGCCGAAGCAGCCGCGGTTCTCAGCCATTCTTTGTATACAAGGAGTATATTTTCTTATGGATTCTACAAATTTCGACTTTGTGTCCCGGACCAAGCGCCTGACCGGTGCGGCCGGAGTGGAACGGCTCCGCCATTCCTGCGTGGCCGTTTTCGGTCTCGGAGGCGTCGGCTCCTATACGGCCGAAGCGCTGGCACGCTGCGGGGTCGGCCGGCTGATTCTGATCGACGGAGACACCGTGGAGGTCTCCAACATCAACCGCCAGCTCTGCGCCCTGCATTCCACCCTCGGCCGCCCGAAGGCCGAGGTCATGGCGCAGCGCATTCACGACATCTCTCCCGACTGCGCCGTCGAACCGCACACGCTGTTTTACGATGCCGGGAACGGACGCGGACTGATTCAGGGCTGCGATTACGTGGCCGATGCCATCGACACAGTTTCCTCCAAGCTGCTGCTGGCGGAGGAATGTGCCGCCGCACAGGTTCCGCTGATCAGCGCCATGGGCTGCGGCAATAAATGGGATCCGACCGGCTTCCGCGTGGCCGACATCAGCGAAACGCGGGTCTGCCCGCTGTGCCGCGTCATACGGCGCGAGCTGAAGGCGCGCGGCATCGCCCACCTCCCCGTTGTGTATTCCGAGGAGACCCCCGCCGCCCCCCACCGGGAGCCCGACGAGCCGGACACCCGCAAGGTTGCCCCCGGCAGCCTGGCCTTTGTGGTGGGAACCGCCGGACTGCTGATGGCCTCTCATATCATCCGGTCTTTGCTGAAGGAGGAAGCGTAATGCCGCGTTTTTTTCGGGAGCTGAGTGCTCCGGCCGCCGCCGGAGATTCCCTCTGCATCGAGGGGCAGGACGCCGTACACATCCGCTCGGCGCTGCGCATGCGCCCCGGGGACCACGTCACCCTGTGCGACGGGCGCGGCTATGATTACGACACGGTCATCACCGCCGTCGGAGACAGCGTCACCCTGACGGTACAGTCCGCCGAGCGCTCACAAAGTGAGCCGTCGCTGCAGGTGACGGTCTATCAGGGCTATCCCAAGGGGGACAAGCTCGAATGGATCATTCAGAAATCGGTGGAGCTCGGCGCCTCCCGCATCGTCCCAGTGGTCACCGCACGCAGCATTGCGAAGCCCGGCGATAACATCCGGAAGAAAAGCGAGCGGTGGCAGAAAATTGCCGACGAGGCCGCCGGACAGTGCGGGCGCGGCATTCTGCCGTCCGTGGAGCCGCCGCTCTCCCTGCGGGAGCTGCTGCCGCGGCTGCGGCAGGAAAAGCTGCTCGTGCTGTACGAGGCCGGCGGAGCCCCGCTGTCCTCCCTGGTTTCCCCGGCCGATACCGCGCTGTCGCTGTTCATCGGGCCGGAGGGCGGCATTGCGCCGGAGGAGCTCGCCGCGCTGCAGGAGGCCGGCGGTATCCCCGTCACCCTCGGGCGGCGCATCCTGCGCTGCGAGACCGCGCCCCTCTGCGCCCTGTCCGCGGTCATGTGCCTGTCGGGCAACCTGGAATAAGGCGACCCTTGGCCCCATCGGACAAAGCCCAGGCGGGGCATTCGTTTTTTGAAACGGATGCCCCGCCTGG
>URYX01000197.1 GCA_900552225.1 uncultured Oscillospiraceae bacterium
CCTCGGAGGACATCGCCGTCAGCATCTGATACGCCGTCTCCAGCGTCCGGACCTGGTTCTGCAGGCGCGCCGTCAGGTCGGGAATCGCCGTCGTCAGTTCATAATTGTAGTTCGGATCCGGATCGTTGCCGGTCACGCGCACGATATCCCGGTACAGCCGATTCAGCTCCAGATACCGCTCCCGCAGCTGCGTATAATACTCCGCCGTCGGTCCGCAGGAGCTGCGGAAGGTGAGCGTATGCTCCCCCTCGGTCAGATACAGCCGCAGGGGCGTTCCGTCCTCCGCCGTCAGCGCCTCGGTTTTCCAGCGCTTGCGGTAGAGCAGCGGATACGCCTGCAGCTCCCTGCAGGGGACGCTTCCGTCCACCTGCACCGTCACATAGGCGGGCATTCCCTCCGCCGCCGTGACATAGTCACGCAGACTCAGCCCGTACAGCCCGCTCTCCGGCACCTGTACGGTATAGGTCACCGCCTGCCCGACCGAGGAGAATCCCGCCACCGCATTCAGCACGGTGCCGCGCCCGTTCGCGGGCGTCATGGCCGGGTCGGCATCCGAGGCGATGACGATCGAGGAATCGGTTTTCCGCGTGAGCGTCTGCTCCGCCTCAAACACCAGCGTCTGCGGCGCATCCCGCCACCCGCGGGCGGCATACTCCGCTTCAAGCTCCGCATAGGACGGAAGGTCACCGACCTCCCGCACCTCCACCGCAAAAACCTCGATCTCCTCGGTCAGAAATGCAAAGCAAAGGACATTGCGTCCTGCCTCCATGTCAAACCGAAGCGGCTCGGCATAGAGACCGTTTTCGTCATACAGCCAGTCCGATACGGTCTCCAGCTTTTCCGACTGGGCGGGGCACACCTCGTTGCCCAGCCGGTTGACATGTGACTCGCCGTCAAAGCTCCACACCCGCGGCAGAGCCGTATGTACCGCATCGCCCCCGTTGACGCTGACGGCACGCTGGATCGGCATGCCGGAATCCCTCAGCGCCCGCCAGGTCAGAAACAGCGCATACGTACCGGCACGCGGCAGCGTCACCTCATAGGTGACGCTGCCGGCCGCTTCCGTCCACTGTATTCCGTCCGCTTCCGCTCCCGACGGCGAAACCGGGACGGCTCTCCGGCCGGCCGTATCCTCCGCGCCGCTGACCGTCGGAAACATCATCCCGACCGTCAGCACGCACAGGCACAGTACCGCCGCTCTTTTCCATTTTCCCGTCATGAGAAACCGTCCTTTCTCCGCTCCGCCGCCCGTGCGCTTCTCAGCCGTATGTCGCGGCATACTCCTTCTGATACTGCTCCACAATGCTGTCCAGTCCGAGCCGCTTCAGCTCGGCAATGTACGAGCTCCATCCTGTGTCGATGTTCTCCACACCGACGATAAACGAGATCAGCATCCCGTTGGAATAGCTCTTGATGGAGGTCATCTCCTCCTCCAGCGTCCGGGCCAGCTCGGCCGATGCACGCGGATAGCGCAGCGGATACTGCGGCAGATACGGTGCAAAGGTCTCGTTGCAGTCCGGATCCAGGTGCTTGTTGAACACCTCGATGGCCGTCATTTCGCTCTCCGGCTTTTCCTCCTTGATCAGATAATCGTCAAAATTCAGCGCCACACCGTCGGCCAGCTGTCCGCCGATCACCTTGTTGCTGTCCTCCGGCGACCACGGACGCAGCGTGCGGATTTTTCCGTCCTCCGTGATCTCATACTGGTCGCCCGGTGCTCCGTTGGCCAGCAGATAGTGTCCGTAGACCGTGTAGAAATAGTCGCACCAGCGCAGCGCCGCCTCGGCGTTCTGGGAGGTACTGCTCACCACGATGGCGTTCGGTGTGATCTGATCGTAGCCGCTGTAGTAGCAGTTCGACGCATATCCCGTGCCGGTGTCCAGCGGGGGCAGCAGCGTGTACTCCTTCGCCAGATCCTCGTCGCAGATGACAAAATTCGCCAGATAGTAGAAGCAGCCCACATTGCCCGACTGCACCATGGAGGTGAAGCGGTTCGGCTCGTTGACCGCCTTCTGACTCAGCAGGTTTTCGTCATACAGCCGCTTGAAGTACTGCACGGCCTGCCGGACGTTGTCGCTGCTCATCGCATACTCCGGTACCCCGGTCGCCTGATTGATCATCATGCCGTAGGAATTCTCATTGTAGTTGACGCCCCACCAGCTGAACACCTCCGGCGTCAGCAGCGGGAATACAAACGGAATTTCATCCGCCTTGCCGTTGCCGTTCGGGTCCTGCGTCTTGAACGCCTTCAGCACGTTGTAAAATTCCTGCGTGGTCGTCGGCATCTCCAGTCCGAGCGCCTCCAGCCAGCTCGTGCGGATGTAGCACTTCTGACCGTAGGCCATATGGTTGACCTTTTCCGTCAGGCGCGGCAGGCTGTAGATTTTTCCGTCGGAGGCCGTCGAAAGCGCATAGGAATCCGGCAGCTTATCCATCAGTGCCTTGATGTTCGGCGCCCACTTCTCGATCATGAACCCGACCTCGCGCAGCTTGCCCTGCGAAGAGAAATCCTTGATCATGGCATCGGTAAACAGCTTATTCGGCAGGCTGACGATATCCGGTGCATTGCCGGACAGAAAATCCAGCTGCACCTTCTGCGTGGCCTCCGGCCCGTAGGTCACCGTTTCCCACTCGATGTGAATGTTGCTCAGTTCCTCATAGTAGGAGGTCATCGGCATCGAGTCATAGTCGATCTGATTCGGCTGAATCGTCGTCAGCACCCGCAGCGTGATTTTTTTATCCGCAATCGGGAACCCCTCACGATACACATTGCCCTCCAATGTACGGTCTGCCGTGCTTCCGGTGCCGCTGTTCTGGGAATCGTCACCCTGCTGATGACATCCGGCCAGCACGGAAAGCGTCATGCATCCGGCCAGCAAGACCGAAAGCGCCCGCAGGCTCTTTCCAGTTTTCATAGTCGTACCTCCTTTAAGAATGGGGTGATTCGCTGGCTCTATTCTATACCTTTTTCATAAAAGCACTCTATACAATATCCTGTTTTTGTGCTCTATCATTTTTGCTTTTTGGTGTTTTTTACAGCAGCCGAGGGTCTCCGCCCGAAAAAAGGCGCAGCCAGCGCAGGAAGGAAGCAGCAAACAGGCCCCCGGAAATCCGGTTCAAAAGCCCTGCCGCACCAACCGTGCACCAATCGAAGGAGAGCCCCCCATTCTTCTGCCCCTTCCCGCCGCTCCCGGCGTCCCGTGCGCCCCTTTGCTCCCTCTGACGAGGGAGCTGTCGGCGCAGCCGACTGAGGGAGAGAAAGGCCCACGCCTCGCTGCCGCTCCCGGCGTCCCGCGTGCCCCTTTGCTCCCTCTGACGAGGGCGCTGTCGGCGCAGCCGACTGAGGGAGAGAAAGGCCCACGCCTCGCTGCCGCTCCC
>URYX01000198.1 GCA_900552225.1 uncultured Oscillospiraceae bacterium
TACGAGATGTAGAGAGGTCTCGTGGGCTCGGAGATGTGTATAAGAGACAGCCTGAAACCAATGCAGGGTATCCGGCTGCATGGTGTACTGCTGTCCGGGCAGCAGCACGATCTCATGAAATACGGTATAGACGCCATGGGGCAGCCGGGCCTGAATGTGTGCGGCCGGTTCGCCGCTTACGTACAGAAAGACCTTGCCGAAGCGGCAGCGGAAGGTCTCCTCCTTGCCGGGGTAGCCGATGGATTCGATCGGGGCATGCCGATGCTCCGGACAGGTCTGAAACGGCAGCAGGGCCATCTCCTTGGCGCAGCAGCGCGGTGTGTTGACATAGAGAATGATTTCGGTGCCGGTCTCCCGGACGTTGCCGAGGGCGTAGTCGGTGATTTCCAGATGCGCCTTTTCCTCCTCGGTCAGTACAATATGGGCCTTCTCATAGAGGGCAAAGGCCTCCGTGGCGATCTGACGGTATTCTTCCCGTTTCATGGTAAGACTTCCTTTCTTTAGCTTATGATGGGATGGGGCTGTTATAGGGTGAGGCCTGTGACAGGGGATCCGGGCCCTCCTCCGACAGCCGTACCTCGTAAAGTCCGCAGGGGAGGGGCTCCTCCCGGCGGCCGGGCCCCGGTTTCCCGGGCCGGGCTCCAGCGGCCGTCCGGCCGATAGGATTCCTCCGCCCAGCCGTCCTGCTGCGCGGCCCGGAAGCGAAAGGAAAAGGACAGTTGGGGAGAGATGCGCTCCACCTCCCCGCTGACGTAATCGACGGACGGGCGGCCGAGGGTGGAGGCATCGCTGTATACCGGTTCTCCGCGCTCCGGCCCGACGGCGAACAGTACGCCGGCCTCCCCGGGACGGCAGACGGAGCTGTCCTCTCCCTGAAAGTAGCCGAGGACAGCGAGTACATTTTGGCCGGGATGCGCCCACGCGGTGATGTCTACGGTATCGTAAACCTTATCATGCGCATAGTCCGCATACTGAGAGGCCGGGACGGGTCGGCCGTTGACCGAGACGGCATAGCGGGAGTCCGCGCTGATGTACAGCCGGACCTGTCCGGGTGCCTCCGGCAGCGTGAAGGTGCGGCGGAAATCGCCGTACCGGTTGAGGCCTCCCGCGGTCGGAAGCCAGATCCAGCGGGCCTGCGATTGCCAGAGATTGTTCATGGATGAGCACTCCTTTTTCAGACGGATAGAGGATGCGGGAACGCAGAGCCTGAAGCGGTTCCGCACTCTCCGGAACAGCGTAAATCAAAGTTAAACCCCTTAACTTTTAAGACAAACACAATATAGCATGTTTGTTTTTACTTGTAAAGTCTTTATTTTACGAGACGCTGTCATGAAAAATGCTATAATTTAATTTACAATTTTTGCGTTTTTATATTGACAATATGCGATTGCGGTATTATACTAAGGACAAGGCGCTTGAAGCTGATGAGGAAAACTTTATTTTTTGCTCATTAATTAAATCGATTTAATAATTTAAGTTTGGAGGATTTGCAAATGAAGAAGCTCATGACAGCCCTGCTCTCTCTGCTCCTGGTGGCGGCTCTTTCCGCGGGCTATGCGGTGTCCGCGGCCGCCCTGGAGCACAAGTACATCATCGGCGGCGTGACGGTCACGGAGAATGAGGCGGGCGATCCCGTCATCACGGTCGGCGCAGGTGCGGCTCACCGTATCTATCCGGATACCGAAAACGGAATGGAGTTTGACGGATTCCATTTCAAGCTGACCGACATGGTGATTCCTGCCGGCGACGGCGTTCCGCTGGCGTTCTGCCTGGAGGGAAGCACGAGCGGCGGTGTTTTTTGGTATGACAGTCAGGAGATTCCGTTCTTCACCATCCGCCGCGTAAACGGAAAGGACAGCCTGCACGCGTTCAACACCGCGGACCCGGATGCCGTTTGGGTCGGTGTGGACAATCCGATTGAGCTGACGGACAATCTCACGGATACGCTGGATTTCTATGTCTATAAGATCGGGGAATTCTGGTATTTTGAGATCAACGGTCAGGTCATCCCGATGAACAAGGCGGCGGACGGCTCCGCGCAGAAGATCGAGGACAGCCTGCTGAAGGGGCATCACTTCGATGCCAAGATCTGCGCCGGCCTCGGTTGGGGTCTTGAGGGGCAGACCTATGTGCTGAAGGAGTTCGGGCCGAAGAAGGCCGCGCCGGTTTCGGTGAACGAGCAGATTGCTGCGCTGCCGGAGACGGTGACGCTGGCGGATAAGGCGGCGGTTTTGGCCTGCAAGGACGCTTATGAGGCCTTGAACGAGGCGCAGCAGGCGGTGGTTGTCGGATACGATAAGGTGACGGCGGCGCTGACGCGCATTGAGGAGCTGGAGAACCTGTACGAGGAGAACAAGGAAGCGGTTGACCGTCTGATAGCGGACATCGATGCCATTCCCTCGACGGTGACGCTGGAGGACGAGGAGAGCATTCTGGCGCTGAAGGCGCGGTATGAGGCACTGGATGACGAGCTGAAGGCCACCGTCAAGAATTATTCCAAGGTTACGAAGGCGCTGAAGGCGATCGAAGCGCTGAAGAGCCCCAACACCGGCGATGCCTGGCCGGTGGCCGTGTCGGCCGCGGCGGTCCTGGCGACTGCGGCTGCCTGGCTGGTGCGCAGGAAGAAAGCGGCCTGCTGACACGGGTTCTCTCGGCCGCCCGCGGGCGGATGAGAGAGGCTCCGTCAGGAAAATGTCAGCGGGCTTCGGGGATTTCTCCGACGGAATCGGCGGCTTTGGTTCCCTTTGTCAGAGGGTGGTAAGGGGCCGGCCGCTATGATCGGCCGCTGCAGCGGTACCTATTTTAAAACTTGGCAGTTCAGGGGGTGTCGAAAGCGGAGCTTTTTGACAGTCTGGCGCTCAGCCGCCCGAGAGTGGGCGGCTGAGCGGATCGACCGTTTCCCTGCGGTCGGGCGCTTTCCCTATTCTCGTAAATTAAATCGGTTAAATAAAAACTGGGAGGATTTGTTGATGAAAAAATTTCTGTGTACTCTGATGGCGGCGCTGCTTCTGACGGCGACGCTCGCGGTCGGCTTTGCGGCCTCTGCGGAGGTGCTGGAGCACAAGCATGTTGTCGGCGTGACGGTTACGGAGAATGAGGCGGGCGATCCCGTCATCACGGTCGGCGGAGCCGAGGCTCACCGGATTTACCCGGATACTTGGTCGGCGTATGATTTCGACGGGTTCCATTTCAAGCTGACCGATATGCAGATTCCCGCAGGAAACGGAACTCCGGCGGCGTTTTGCATTGAAAAAGGGATTTATTGGTGGGATAACGGCAACATCCCGTTCTTTACCATCCGCCGCGCGGACGGCAAGGATACCTTCCACGCGTTCAACACCGGAGAAAAGGGCCTGTCTCTTATACAC
>URYX01000199.1 GCA_900552225.1 uncultured Oscillospiraceae bacterium
ACGCTTTTTTGTGCTCTTTGGTGATGGGCGGGCTCCGTGCCGGGAGGAGAGGGAGGACGGTTTTTGCGTCAAATGGCGCAGCGGGCAGCTTTTGCGGCCGGCGAGGGAGGCTGGCTCTTTTTGGTGGCAGGCAGGGCGGCGTGGGTTACGGTGCAATCGCGATCAGGCCGGCCAGGCTGCCGCGCTGTCCGCCGGAGGCGCGGTGGGACCACAGCTCCTCCGGGTGGCAGCGTGTACATACCGAGGCCACCGCGATATGCTCCGGCCGCAGCCCGGCCGCAAGCAGGATGCGGCGGTTGATTTCCCAGAGATCGACGTGGTATTTGCCGCCGCCGTCCTCCGTGAAGCAGGAGGCATCCGTAAAGGGCAGCGCGGCGAACACCCCGTAGACCGGGGCGTCCACCTCAAAGCAGCAGGGGCCGATGGACGGGCCGACGGCCGCAAGCAGCTCCTCCGGCCGCGAGCCGAATTCCTCCGTCATCCGGCGCACGGTTTCCGCCCCCATCCCGGCGGCGGTTCCCTTCCAGCCGGAATGGGAGGTGCCGACCGCGCGGTGCACCGGATCGACGAAAAACAGCGGCACACAGTCGGCGTACTGTGTGCACAGCACGACCCCGGGCTCATCGGTGATCAGCCCGTCAACGTCGGTATAGCCGCGGTCACGGGTTACGCCGCGGCCGCGGTCCGCCGCCCCGACGCGCAGCACACGGGTGGTATGCGTCTGGGCGGAGATGACGATATCCTCGTCCCGGACGCCGACGGCGGAGGCAAAGCGGCGGAAATTCTCGCGGACGGCCTCCGGAGCATCGCCGCGGGTAAAGCTCAGGTTCATGCTGCGGTAGATGCCCTCGCTGACGCCGCCGAGGCGGGCGGAAAACCCGTGGCGCAGGAAGGGAGCGGCATCGAGCAGGGGAAAGGTATAAAAGGAGACACCGTCCGCTTCGTGCAGAGCGGCCTCCGGGGTGACAGGCAGCATGAGACATTCCTCCGTTTGCGGCGGGAGCGGACAGCCGCCCCGCCGTTTTGATTTCCTCTATAGTATAGCACAATCCGGGACGCAGGGAAAGAGCGTTTTCGGCCGATCCGATGCAGAACGGCCGAAATTTTCACGCAGTAAAAAATATTGTCGAAAGGGGTTGACAAGGCGGCGGGAAAGGAGTATACTCTCTTACAGTTAAGAAACTTTAATTCGGTGCAGAGACGCCGGCAAGTGGAGCATAAAGGGGTACCCCTGCGATGATGCAGAGGGGAATACTGCGTGTATGACGCCTTGCCGGGTTTTCCGACAGGGCTTTTCTTTTTGCCATTCGACGGAGGGAGTGAGGGCTTGTGCCGCGGTTAAAATCGGTCATTATGGACGAGGCGGCGGTGATGCGCGCCCTGAAGCGCATGTCGTTTGAAATCATCGAGCACAACCGGGGCTGCGAGAATATCGGCGTGGTCGGGATCCGGCGGCGGGGTGTGCCGCTGGCGCAGATGATTGCCGACAACATCCGCAGGGTGGAGAGCACCGCGGTGCCGACGGGACAGATTGACATCTCGTTTTACCGCGACGACATCCGCGAAAAACGCAGTGCAGACCCGGTGATTCAGGCGACCGATATCGGGTTTGACATCACGGGGCGGCACATTGTGCTGGTGGACGATGTGCTGTATACCGGGCGGACGGTGCGGGCAGCTATCGATGCGCTGATTGCCATCGGGCGGCCTGCGTCGGTGCAGCTGGCGATTCTCTGTGACCGCGGGCACCGTGAGCTGCCGATCCGTGCGGATTATATCGGAAAGAATATTCCGACCTCACAGTCGGAGATGGTGGTTGTGAAAATTCCGCCGTATGACGATGCGGTGCAGGTGGAGCTGCACGAGCTGGACAGCGCAATAATGAACGCCTGAGAGGGTGTAAATTATAAATGATGTATTGGGAGGAATTGTTTTGAAACTGGTGTACAACGTCAACGACAAACCGAAGTTTGGGCAGACCCTCGTGTTTGCACTGCAGCAGCTGCTGGCCATTATGGCGGCGACGATTGCGGTGCCGATGATTATCGGTCACGAGATGAGCACGGCGGCGGCACTGCTGGGAGCCGGCGTGGGAACGCTGGTGTATTTGCTGTTTACCAAGTTCCGCAGCCCGGTGTTTCTCGGCTCCTCGTTCGCGTTCCTCGGCTCCATGGGAGCTGCGTTTGCCGGTGCGGCCACAATGGAACTCGGCTGTCTCGGCCTGGTGATCGGTGCCTTCATTGCGGGCCTTGTGTACGTTGTGATTGCGCTGCTCGTCAAGCTGGTCGGGGTCAACTGGGTCAACAAGCTGATGCCGGCCGTGGTCATCGGGCCGACCGTGGCTATCATCGGTCTGTCGCTTGCGGGCAACGCCGTGGGCGATCTGCAGAAGTCCAACTACAGCGTTGAGGTCTCCGGCTATACATATGTCGAAAAAGACGATTCCTTCATTGACGATAACGGACAGGTTGCGGACGGCAAGGTCTACTACGCCGTCGATAAGGACGGCAAGGTGGATGCGCAGGTGACCTACGATGCGGAAAGCAACACCTTCCGGGCCAACCGCGGCTCGAGCTATGTTGCCGTGATCTGCGGCATCATCACGCTCGCGGCCACCATGCTGGCCTCCTGCTACGGCAAGAAGATGATGAAGCTGATTCCGTTCATCATCGGTATTCTGTCCGGCTATGCGGCGGCCTCGGTTTTCTACCTGATCGGGGTGCTGACCGGCAATCAGTCGCTGATGGTCATCAGCTATGCGCCGATTACGGCACTGTTCGAGAACGGCGTTCAGCTTTCCAGCTTCCTGCAGGTTCCCGACTTCACCTTCGTCAAAGCCCTCGGCGGCTTCAAGAATTTCGACATCAGCTACCTTGTGACCGTAGCGGTGGCGTATGCGCCGGTGGCCTTCGTGGTGTTCGCGGAGCACATTGCGGACCATAAGAACCTGTCCACGGTCATCGAAAAGGATCTGCTCGAGGATCCCGGCCTGCACCGCACGCTGCTCGGTGACGGCGTCGGCTCCATGGCGGGCGCGTTCTTCGGCGGCTGCCCGAACACGACCTACGGGGAATCGGTCGGCTGCGTGGCCATCTCCGGCAACGCCTCCGTTGTTACGATTCTGACGACGGCAGTGATGGCCATCCTGATTGCGTTTGTCAGCCCGTTCGTGGCCTTCCTGTCCTCCATCCCGAGCTGCGTTATGGGCGGCGTGTGCATTGCGCTGTACGGCTTCATCGCGGTCTCCGGTCTGAAGATGATTCAGAAGGTGGATCTGGAGCAGAACCACAACCTGTTTGTGGTCTCGGCCATCCTGATTGCCGGTATCGGCGGCCTGACGCTGAACTTCGGCAAGGTGACCG
>URYX01000200.1 GCA_900552225.1 uncultured Oscillospiraceae bacterium
GGTGGTGCTGCCGCTGTATGAGGCGGTGCCGCAGGAGCTGCGCGACCGGATGCAGTTCCTGACGAGCTTCTCCGTGCCGGTGGCGTGGCGCCGCCAGTACTGCGGGGTGTTTGAGGCCAAATACGACGGCGTGATCTACTACCTGCTGGACAACCAGTACTATTTCAAGCGGCAGGGGCTGTACGGCCACTATGACGATGCCGAGCGCTTTGCGTTTTTCTCGCGGGCCGTGCTCGAAATGCTGCCGAAAATCGGGTTTCAGCCGGACATCCTCCATGCCAACGACTGGCAGAGCGCGCTGGTGCCGATTTATCACAGCCTGTTTTATGTGCACGATCCGTTCTATCTCGGCATGAAGACCGTCTATACGATCCACAACATCCAATACCAGGGCAAATACGGGATGGAGCTTCTGGAGGACGTATTCGGCATTCCGCGCAGTCAGACGCAGATTGTCGAGCTGGACGGCTGCATCAACCTGATGAAGGGCGCCATCGAGACGGCACATGTGGTGACGACGGTGAGCCCGACCTACGCGAAGGAGATCCTCGACCCCTGGTTTGCACACGGAATGGACGGAATTCTGCGGGCGCGCCAGTGGAAGCTGCAGGGAATTCTGAACGGCATCGATACCAAGCTGTATAACCCGGAGACCGATCCGGTGCTGGCGGCCCGCTATACGGCGGAGAACCCGTCCGGCAAGGCGGAGGATAAGGCGGCGCTACAGCGGGAGGTGGGCCTTCCCGAGCAGCCGGAGGTGCCGCTGCTGGCCATGGTGTCGCGGCTTGTGGAGCACAAGGGGCTCGACCTGGTGCGGGACGTGCTGGACCGTCTGCTGCAGGAAAACGAAATGCAGTGCGTGGTGCTCGGCTCGGGCGACTGGCAGTATGAGGAATTCTTCCGCCAGGCGCAGGAGCGCCATCCCGACCGGCTGCGGTATGTGCAGGGCTTTTTCCCGGAGCTTGCGCGGCGCGTGTACGCCGGGGCCGATCTGTTCCTGATGCCGTCGCAGAGCGAGCCGTGCGGGCTGGCACAGATGGTGGCCTGCCGCTACGGGACGCTGCCGATCGTGCGGGAGACCGGAGGACTCAAGGACAGCATCCGCGACTGCGGGGACGGACAGGGCAACGGCTTCACCTTCAAAACTTATAATGCGGGGGATATGAGATACGCCGTGGAGCGGGCGCTCGGTGCCTACCGCTGCCCCGAAATCCGGGCGGAGCTGGTGCGGCGTGCCATGGAATGTGATTTCAGCTGGGGCCGCTCGGCCGCCGAGTATATGCGGCTGTACCGTTCGCTGCTGAAGCCGGAGGCCTGACTCCCGGCGGCGCGGACTGCGGCCGGATACGGAATCTGAGGCGCTTTCGGACAGTCTGGGGGCGGTGTGCTGCGGCGCACCGCCCTTTGTCCTGTGCGGGAGGCGTTATTGGTGTATTTTTTTCAACCTGCGGTTGGTGTACTTTGCGCCGCCGCTGCGGTACTCTTACCGTAGAGCCCCGGCTTTCGGCGGGGGCGGAAAGGAGAACAAGCCATGACGTTGGGAACCAAAATCTGCACGCTGCGCACGCGGCGCAAAATGACACAGAGTGACCTGGCGGAGGCCTGCGGGGTATCGTTTCAGTCGGTTCAGAAATGGGAGAGCGACAAGGCCCGCCCGACGCTGGAGAAGCTGGTGCAGCTGTCCAAGCTGTTCGCGGTGTCGATGGATTATCTGATTCTGGACACGGGAGAGCGCGCCAGCGAGGAGCACAAGCAGGCACACGTTCTGCCGGCTTACGAGACGCTGCCCAGCTGGGAGTCCTATCCGGAGCAGCTGAAGATCGAGTACACGGAGTCCCTGCAGGAGGGACGGGAGCTGGTGGAATACCGGGAGCTGTTTGAGGCGGTGAGCCGGATGCCGCGCGGGGTCTGCAAGGAGCGGATGGCCGATGTGCTGTACAACGTGGTGACGGCGGCTCCGATGCAGAGCGGATACGGCTATGAGGAGCCGTCGGATTATGAGGGAATCTGCCGCAGCCGTGCGGAGCAGCTTCCGCCGAAGCGGGTGCCGAAGGCGAACACGCTGCGCGACCGCGTGGCCGGAGCATGGTACGGGAGAATCTGCGGCTGCTTCCTCGGAAAGCCGATCGAGGGGATCCGTACTCCCGAGCTGAGCCGCCTTTTGAAGGAGACCGGAAACTATCCGCTGTCGCGCTATATTCTGCGCGGCGAGCTGACGGAGGAGCTGCTGCAGAGCCTGCACCATCCGCTCGGAACGGACTGGTATGCCGACCGTGTGACGGCCGCGCCGGCGGATGACGACACCAACTATACCGTGCTGTACCAGCAGGTTGTGGAGCAGTACGGCCGCGATTTTACCCCGCGCGACATCAGCTGCGCCTGGGTGAATCTGCAGCCGAAGAATGCCTACTGCACCGCAGAGCGTGTTGCCTACTGCAACTTTATCCGCGGCTACCTGCCGCCGGATTCCGCCGTGTATAAAAATCCCTACCGCGAATGGATCGGAGCGCAGATCCGCGCGGACTATTTCGGCTATATCAACCCCGGAGACCCCGAGACCGCGGCGCAGATGGCGTGGCGCGATGCCTCGATTTCCCACACGAAAAACGGTATTTACGGGGAAATGTACATGGCGGCGCTGATTGCTCTGGCGGCGACCGCGGACGACCTGAAGGTCGCGATGCGGGAGGCCCTGCTGTTTGTGCCGCAGAAATCGCGCTTTGCGGAGGCCATCGGCGCGGTGCTGCGCGATTACGAAAACGGAGTGAGCGAAAAGGAGTGGTTCCGCGGCTTCTACCGGCGCTGGGACGAAAACAGCGATCACGATTGGTGCCATACCATTTCCAATGCGGAGGTTGTGGCGGCCTCCCTGCTGTACGGCGGGGCGGAGTTCGACCGGTCGGTGTGCCTGGCGGTGCAGACCGGGTTCGATACCGACTGCAACGGTGCGACCGTCGGCTCGATCCTCGGGATGTATCACGGGATGTGCGGTATCGCCTCCCGCTGGACGGAGCCGCTGCACGGCAAACTGGATACGGCAATCTTCGGTGTCGGGACGGTGTCGATCGATGCGGTGATCGACCGCACGCTGGAGCATATGGCGCGATAAAAATACAGAAAATACGAAAACAGACAGAAAAGACCGCAGGGCGCAAAAGCAGCATCATGCCAAAGAAGGAAGCCATGAACCTCCAATTCTTTCTCTTTGAATTATCCCCAATGCGGTTGGCCCTGGGGGCCAATGTTTTTGCTTCCTGCGTCGTGCGCCTCTTACCGTATCCGCAGACAAAGCGATTCGGGCACCGTCGT
>URYX01000201.1 GCA_900552225.1 uncultured Oscillospiraceae bacterium
TCGCTCTGCACCGAAATCAGCTCGTATTCGTTGCGCGTCAGATTGAACGACACCGTCTTTTCCTCGCGCAGCACCGTCAGTACCGCCTTGGAAACCGCACCGAGCTCCTCACGCGCCTGCGTGAGGCCGCTGACGCTGTCCAGCGTCAGCCCGTCGATCGTGGTCAGAACATCCCCGACCTGCACACCGGCCAGCCCGGCCGGCGAGGCCTCATCCACCGCGGATACCAGCACCTCTCCGTTGGCCCCGCGCGCAAGCGTGATTCCGAAGCCCTCACCCTTGCCGGCCCGCGCTCTCTGCAGCGCGGCATATTCGTCCGCCGTGAGATAATCGGCATACCGGTCCCCGATATTCTGCATATACACCGAGGCCACCGCCTCGCGCAGCTTGCTCTCGTTGATGGTGCCGCGGTAGTTCTGCCGCACCGCCTTGTCGATCTCCGCCAGATAATCAAACTGTGCCTGACGCTTGGTCACCTCGTTGACGGTGCTGCTGAAACGGTCCATCGCAAACACCATGGTCAGCGTCACCGAAAGGCACGCCACAATCAGCAGCAGCGCCAGGGACAGTCCTAACGGTATTTTTCTGTTCATACACGTGCTCCCTTCGCCAGCCGTACCCGCACCGGGGTCACGGCTGGACTACCCAGCCGTTTGTCAGCGGATCCACCGGACTTCCGTCCACCCGCACCTCAAAGTGCAGGTGTGCTCCGTAGGACCAGCCGGTGTTGCCGATCTCCGCAATCTGCTGGCCCTGGCGCACGGTCTCGCCCTCCGAGGCAATGATGTAGGAGCAGTGCGCATACAGCGTCACAATGCGCTGCCCGTTGGCATCGTAGCCGTGATCCACCATCAGATAATAGCCGTAGCCGCCGCCCCAGCTGTCGTACTTGTTGGCGTACAGCACCGTGCCGTCCGCGGCCGCGCGGATATCCTTGCCGTAAGCACTGCCGTAGCAGGCAATGTCAATGCCCTTATGGAAGTTGTAGCTTCCGTCCAGATACCGCCCGCCGTAATAACAGGTGATAATGGAGCAGGACTGCGACGGCCACTGCATTTTCCCCGTCATCACCGTCCCGCCGCCGGTACTTTCGCGGATGATGCGCTCGATTTCCTCCTCCAGCGCCGCCTCATCCTCCTTGACCTTCTGCAGCAGGCTGTTGTAGTAATCCAGATCATCCTGCAGCCCGTTCATCACGACCTGCACCTCATAGCACAGCGCATCCAGCTCCTCCTTGGCCCGCGCCGCATCCTCGTGAATCTTCAGCAGCTCGGTCCGCTCGCTCTCCAGGCTCTCCTTCGCCTGCAGCAGCGAGGACCTCTCCTTGCCGATCACGGCCAGCTCGCTCTCCAGGCTGTCGATCAGCTCCTGGTCGCTCGTGGCAATCTGCTTCATGATTTTGGACTTCAGCAGATAATCGACATAGTCATCCGTCGAGAGCAGCATCTGCAGCGAGGACAGGTTGCCGGTCTTGGAAATGGTGCGCAGGCGGTCCTGCAGCCGCGTGAAGCGGTCATTGATTTCCCGCTCCTTCGCGGCAATCGCCTGCTCCTTCCGGCTGAGCTCCGCATCCTTCTCGGCAATCGCCTGCTCCACCGTATCCGTCAGCTGCCGATTGAGCTCGATCTCCTGCTCCTTGAGCGCAATCTGCTGCTCAATATACTCCTTGCGCTGCTTCTGGTCACTGAGGCTGCCGGACAGGCTGTCCTTCTGCGCCTGCAGCTCCTTTTCCTTCTGGGCCAGCGCCTCCTTCTGCGCCTGCAGATCCTCAATCGAGGAGGCCCGCGCCTGCAGCGGCCGATTCAGAGAAACCGGCCCGCCGACCAGCAGCGCACAGGCACACAGCACCCCCACTGCGGAGCAAGCTCTCCGTTTGACACTCTTAGTCAAGCACAATTCCTCCCTCGTTCTTGAGATATTTCCCCATCGCAATGGCACTGCCGACCACACCGGTCAGCATACCGGCCGCCACATATCCGATTCCGAGCAGCCATCCCAGATCCGCGAACGGAATGAGCCCGCCCACAAAGGCTCCGAAATCAAACATGCCCTCCAGCTCATGATAGATAAAATACGTAATCCCGAAGGTCAGTACGCCGGCGATCAGGCCGAGCGCCATGCCCTCCACCAAAAACGGAACACGGATAAAGGTGTTGGTGGCTCCGACCGATTTCATGATTCCGATCTCCAGACGGCGGTTATAGACCGTCAGCTTAATCGTGTTGGAAATGATGAACAGAGACACCACCAGCAGCAGAATAATCACCCAGCCGCCCGCAATCAGCACAATGCTGCGCAGCCGCGTCAGCGTTTCCGCCACCTCATTGCTGTAGGAGACACTGTCCACGTGCTCCATCGCCTCGAGGTGCATAATGGACACCGAAAATTTTTCCAGGTCCGCAAAGGTCACCACATAGGCATCGAGCAGCGGATTCTTCTGCTCCAGCTCCTCAAACAGCTCCCGCGAGAACGTACTCTCGTAGCGCTTCAGCTGCTCCTCACGGGACAGAAACTCCACCTTCGAGACATTGGACTCGCGGCGAATCTCCTCTCCAAGCGCATCCAGCTGTGCCTGCGTGGCATCCTTCTCCGCATACACGATGGCCACATTCTGGCTGTCGATCATGTCGAAGCCGTGCTGAATGTTGGCAAACACCAGATAGGAGCCGCCGGTCAGCAGCAGGCAGGACACCAGCACGCCGACCGAGGCAATGGCCATAAACCGGTTCTGCCAGATGCTGCGGAAGCCCTCCCGCAGCAGATAGCGAATACTACTCAGCCGCATGGATGCCACCTCCGTTTCCGCTGTCCGACACAACCACACCGCCGGAAATCTGAATCACTCTCCGGTTGAACTTGGCCACCAGATCGTGCGCATGCGTAACCACTATGACCGTCGTTCCGCGGTGATTGATCTCGTTGAGCAGATCCATGATCTCATAGGACATCTCCGGATCCACATTGCCCGTAGGCTCGTCCGCGATAATCATGGACGGATTGTTGACCAGCGCCCGGGCCAGGCTGACCCGCTGCTGCTCACCGCCGGAGAGCTCCGCCGGGAAGCTTCGCATCTTGTCCTGCAGGCCGACCAGCGACAGCACATACGGGACACGGCGGTGCACCTCCCGGTTGGAGGCCCCGATCACCCGCATGGCAAAGGCCACATTGTCAAACACCGTCATATTGCGGATCAGGCGGAAATCCTGAAACACAATGCCCATCGTCCGCCGCATATAGGGGATTTCCTTCCGCTTCAGCTTGCTCAGACGGAAGC